>CAIUQV010000148.1 GCA_903901375.1 uncultured Ignavibacteriota bacterium | reverse complement strand
GTATTAATGATTACAGTATCTGCTTTTTTCTCATCCTCGACGATTTCAATATTACCTGCTTTAAGCTGAGCCATAATATGCTCCGAATCTACCAGATTTTTAGAACAGCCGAGAGTAATAATCTTTACTTTATCTTTTTTAATCTTCATTGTATATAATTTACATCTAATATAATTAACAAAATACGGACAAAGTTGTTTCATTGATACTATTTCATTTTATCTGAACAGGATTTAAATTAATTTAACTCCAAAGCAAAGAATAACACAGAATATGTACAATTTTAAAAAGAAAAAAGTACTTGTAACGGGCGGTTCCAAAGGAATAGGGAGGGCAATTACAAGCAGATTTTTAAGTATGGGAGCGGAAGTTATTTTTTCAGCCCGAAACAAAGAAGACATAAGAAAAAACCTATTGGAATACAAAAAATACGGGTATACTGTACGGGGAATATCAGCAGACATGAGCATAAAACAGGGAATTGAGAAATTTTTCAGTTACATTAAGAAAGACTGGGAATATATAGACATACTTATAAATAATGTAGGCTATAACATAAGAAAGAAAACCACAGATTACAATTCTGAAGAAATAAATTCTATAATTAACACTAACCTTCTGAGTGCTTTCAATGTATCGGTGAGTGCATATCCCCTGCTTAAGAAAGCAAAGAATGCCTCCGTAATAAATATCTCGTCTGTTGCGGGATTGACTTCATTAAAAACAGGATCACCATATGCGATTACGAAAGCAGGACTGATTCAGTTAACCAAAAATTTAGCTGTTGAATGGGCAGAAGACAGGATAAGGGTTAATGCAGTTGCGCCATGGTACATAAAAACACAATTAACCGAAAAACTTCTTACAGATAAAGTATTTTTGAAATCCGTACTTGACAGGACACCAATGAAAAGATACGGCACCCCTGATGAAGTTGCGGGTGCGGCATTATTTCTTGCTTCGGACGAAGCATCGTTCATAACAGGGCAGTGTTTAGCAGTTGACGGCGGATTTTCTGTGTACGGGTTTTGACTTAACCTGATTAGGTCACGAAATAACAGAGTTAAATTCAGAGATAACAGGCATTTTTTATTTGTCATATTAATAAACAATGATAATCACTATATTTATCAATAAGTAGCAAAAATCATAATGGATAATTCCGGAGCAGACAAATCAAAGAAGAAAAAGAGTGTCGAAAGTGATGAACTCAAAAGAGTTCAGAAGGAATTAAAACGCAGTTACAAAAATTTCCTGGATCTTTTTGACAATTCACCAATCGGATATATAACAATTGACAAACACGGAACCGTAAAAGCAGCAAACGATTTTACTTTCCGTATATTCAAGATAAACAAATATGATTTTCTTGAAAAACCATTTTCGATTTACGTTTCAAGGGAAGACCACCAGAAGTATTTTGAGACATTAAAGAAATCCGCAGAGCAGCAAAAGAGTGTAAACAGCGAAATCAAACTTCATAACCATTTAGGCGACAGTATATATGTATTATTAACAGTCTGTACTAACCTGAATGAGAATAAGGACATAGATGAAATTAAAATATCAATAGTTGACATCACACTTCAAAAGGAAGCAGAAACAAGACTGATTTCCTGCCAGAAAAACTTTGAAGAGCAGTTATTAATGAGGACGAAGGAATTAGAGGATTATAATAAGGTAATTATTAAACAAAGGGATAAAGCCGAGGAAATGAACCGTGTGAAATCGGGATTTTTAGCCAATATGAGTCACGAACTAAGAACTCCGATGGTTGGAATACTGGGTTTTTCAGAGGTAATAATGGCAGAATCAAAAGATAATGATATAAAGGAAATGGCTTCTTTAATTCATAGCGGGGGGACAAGGCTATTAGAGACACTGAATCTGATTCTGGATTTTACAAAAGTGGAATCAGAAAAAACAAGTCTTAATTATGAAAGTATAAGAATTAATGAGGTTGTTAAAGAAGTTATCAGTAACTTTAAAGAAACAATTCAAAAGAAAAGGCTTGAAATAATTTCAAAATCAGTTAACGAAGATATTAATGCAATTCTTGACCTGCGTTTATTCAAGCAAATACTGAACAACCTGATTAACAATGCCATAAAATATACGAACGAAGGATACATTGAAGTCTCAACTGAAATTAGTGATAACAAAATAGTATTGAAGGTAAAAGATACGGGTATCGGAATTGAGGAAAACAAAATTAATACACTCTTTGATGAGTATCGCGAAGACAATGAAGAATACAGCAGGCATTTCAGCGGAATGGGATTAGGACTGACTCTTGCAAAAAGGTTTGCAGAGTTAATGAACGGAACGATAACAGTTGAAAGTGTTTACAAAAAAGGTTCCGAGTTTACAATAGTGCTACCGATTGAGCCTGTAGAAAGTCATACAGCTTCATCGAATGATACATTCAATGGAATGAAAGCATTAATAGTTGAAGATGATGAGATATCATATTCATTACTTAAGAACATAATAAACGAAGTCTGCGAAGCAGAAATAGCAACAAACATGGAAGAAGCATTGATTAAAGCCTCGGAGTATCTTTACGACTTTGTAATAATGGATATAAATCTTGGAAGTGAAGATACCGGTATAGATGTGACAAGAGAGCTCAGAACGATAAAAGGATATGACAAAGTACCAATAGTTGCCGTAACCGCGTATGCAATGAAAGGAGACAGAAACTTCTTTTTAAACAGCGGACTTGATGCTTATGTATCAAAACCCTTCACGAGAAACGAATTGATTGAAACAATTAAGAAGAGTATAGATACTGTTTCAAAATAGTTATTTACCCTTAAAGTCAGGGCGTCTTTTCTCTTTGAAGGAATTAATTCCTTCTTTATAATCATCGCTGCAATAAACTTTTCTTCTTAAAGATTCTATGTGTTCAAATGCGTTTGGTGTTATAGGATGAGCATTTGTAAGAATCCTGAACTGTTCTTTAATAACATTTATAGACAGAGGAGAGTTATGAGATATTTTTTCAGCAAGCTTAAAAGTAAACTCTTCAATCTTATCATTTTCAACGATGTGGTTAACGATGCCAAAGTGCAAAGCAGCTTCTGAATCGATAGGGGCACCAGTGAAGAACATTTCTTTTGCGTGACTGAGTCCAAGACGATTGATAAAATGCAAAATTCCGCTGGCATTATAAGGAACGCCTATTTTTGCAGGAGTGATTGCAAAAGTGCAATCAGGTGAGCCTATTACCATATCGCAGGTAATAGCCATATCACAAGCGCCGCCCCATACACTACCTTCTACCATTGCAATTACCGGCGCAGGGAAAACCTGTATAGCGTTAAGAGCCCGCTCAAGAGGTTTTTCCTGACCGAGCGGGTCAATTCCGTTCAAAGGGAGTTCATCAATATCGTGTCCTGCAGACCAGACGTTTACTCCTTTTTCTGCTCTTATAATCACTGCCCTGACTTTTTCTTTTTCTAAATCCTGAAGTGATAAAATAATCTGATTAAGCATTGCAGAGGTTAAAGCATTTTTCTTTTCAGGGTTGTTTAAGGTAATAATACCTGTCTGATTTTTTACTTCAGTGAGGATGAGGTTAGAAGTTTCCATAATATTAATTCAGTTTATAAATCGTCTTTAAGACTTTTCAATAAGTTAAGTGCCTCTAATGGAGAAATAGTATTGATGTCCAGATCTTTAAGTTTATTTTTTAAGACGGTATCTTTCGTTACTTCAAACAGGCTAATCTGAATATCGTCTCTGTGTGTTTTGCGCTGCTTTTTATCTTCGAAAGATTTCAGGATTTCCTTTGCACGACTTGTTACAGTTTCAGGAAGTCCCGCCATCTGTGCAACCTGTATTCCATAACTATGGTCGGCAGTACCTTCCGTAATCTTTCTTAGAAAAATAACCTTATCACCATACTCACGGACTTCAACTCTGTAGTTTTTAATCCTGTCGTAATTATCGGCAAGAGAATTAAGTTCGTGATAGTGAGTAGCGAACAAAGTCTTTGCTCTTATATCCGGATTTTCATGCAGGTATTCAGTAATAGCCCATGCGATAGAAATACCATCGTAAGTGCTTGTACCTCTTCCGATTTCATCAAGCAGAAGAAGACTTTTACCGGTTGCATTATTAAGAATGTTAGCAGCTTCGTGCATTTCTACGAGAAAAGTACTTTCGCCTTTAGCAATATTGTCCGATGCGCCAACCCTTGTGAATATTTTATCAACAATACCAATCTTAGCAGATTTTGCAGGAACGAAACATCCAATCTGAGCGAGCAAGACTATAAGTCCGGTCTGACGCAGATAACTTGATTTACCGCTCATGTTTGGACCTGTAAGGATAAGAATCTGATTTTCGACAGTATCTACTTTAGTATCGTTTGGAATATATTTTTCGCCGGCAGAGAGCAATCTTTCAATAACAGGATGTCTCCCCTCGATGATTTCGAGTTCTTCGCCTTCGTTAATTTCGGGAAGAACGTAATTGTATGCTTCAGATATTTCGGCAAAACTAATCAAGGTATCGATGGTTGCTATGAACACAGCATTTTTCTGAATATCGTCAGTAAATTTTAGTATAAACTCTCTCAGTTGCAGAAATATCCTGTTCTCTATTACAACAATCTTTTCTTCTGCATTAAAAATTTTATCTTCATAGACCTTTAACTCTTCTGTGATAAACCTTTCAGAATTTACGAGAGTTTGCTTTCTTATATAATCCTGAGGGACTTTATCCATATTGGCTTTTGTGACATCTATATAATAGCCGAAGACTTTATTGTAGTCAACTTTCAGAGAGCTTATGCCGGTGCGTTTTCTTTCCTTGCTCTGAAAGTTTTCAATCCAGGTTTTCCCGTTAATATGAATCTCTTTAAGTTCGTCAAGTTCAGCATCATATCCTTTGTTAATGATTCCGTATTTATCGGAACCCGAGAGATAATTTTCATTGACTACTTTTTCAATTTCACTGATGAGTTCCTGAATAACAATGAGTCCGTTTTTAAG
Source organism: uncultured Ignavibacteriota bacterium (assembly GCA_903901375.1). GTDB lineage: Bacteria > Bacteroidota > Ignavibacteria > Tepidaquicellales > Tepidaquicellaceae > CAIKZJ01. Next base: position 2,213 of record CAIUQV010000148.1, on the reverse strand, counting down.
AGTGGTTATAGAGTTCGATTCAAAACTGTTGAGAATTTTCTTTATTTCAGAAACGTTTCTGAGCGATATCTTCAATTGCAGAATATCCCTTGGAACCGCCTTACCTGTTGCCACTTTTGACAGAAGTCGTTCAAGGTCGGCGATAGAATTCAAAACTTCCACGAGTGACTTTCTCGGACCTTTTTTATCGAAGAAATCTTTAACCGCTTCGAGTCTCTTATCAATCTGATCTTTCTTTTTGAGCGGACGGGAAACCCATTTTTTCAAGAGTCTGCCTCCCATCGCAGTCTGCGTTCTGTCGAGGATTGAAATCAATGTTCCTTCCCTGCTGCCCTCGGTGATTGAAGCAGTAATTTCAAGGTTACGCTTTGTAGAGGGATCGAGAATTATATAATCAGTATAGTTATAAAGATAGATTTTCTTTATATGCTCAAGTTTGCTTTTCTGTGTTTCGTTAAGATAGTTAATAATACATCCCGCAGAAACAAGACCTTCTTTCAAATCATCAATACCAAAACCTTTCAGGGACTGAGTTCCGAACTGGTTAGTCAGCAGTTCTTTAGCATAGTCAAGATTGAAGACCCAGTCATCAACTTTTGTGATTGAATACTTAGGCGGCTCACCGTCGAACATTGGACCTTCGTTTATATTGAGCAGTTTAAATACTGTTTCCCTGCTTTTTTTAGGAATAAGTATTTCGGCAGGATTAACTGACTCAATCTGTGCGAGTAAATTATTCTTATGAATTTCTGATGTGGCAAACTCGCCAGTTGTAGCATCGCAGAAAGAAAAGCCACAGACATTATCTTTAATATAAACAGCAGCAAGAAAATTATTAGATTTATGGTTAAGAAGTTTATCAGAAAAGTTTGCACCCGGAGTAACAACTTCAACAACATCTCTTTTCACTATACCTTTTGCAAACTTAGGGTCTTCGAGCTGTTCGCAGACAGCTACCCGATAGCCAGCTTTAACGAGCTTAGGCAGATAGTTATCGAGAGCGTGGTGAGGAAATCCTGCAAGAGGAACATCTCCGCTTGAACGTTTAGTAAGTGTAATGCCAAGAACTTTTGAAGTAAGAATTGCGTCATTCTCAAAAGTTTCGAAGAAATCACCCATACGAAACAGCAGTATCATATCGGGATACTTTTCCTTTACCTTACGGTACTGCATCATCAAAGGAGTTTCGTTTCTTTTCATTCCTTTTACAGCTGTTTAAAAATGAATCATTTTATCTTTCAGGTATTTGTTTAAAAGCTCCCTGCCCCTGAATATATGTGCTTTAACGGTACCAAGAGGGATATTAAGTTTCTGAGCAATCTCTTCGTATTCCATTTCGTCCTGATGTCTTAAGAGTATAACAGTTTTATATTTTTCCGGTAAACTTGCTATAGCATCTTCGAGAATTTTCTTCTTTTCGGTATCGAGAATATTCCTGTCGGGTTTGTAATCATTATCGGGAATTTCGAACCTCAGGTCATCATCTTCAGAATCAATTTCCTTATCGATTGAAATTGTACTAAGCTTCTTTTTTCTAAGATAATCAATACAGTTATTGGAAGCTATTTTATAGAGCCAGGTGGAAAATGCAAACTGATGGTCGAACTTTTCGAGTGAGTTAAATGCTTTAATGAAAGCTTCCTGCGTAAGGTCTTCAACATCTTCCTTATTATAAATCATACGGTAAATAAGGTTATTAACGAGCTTATAGTATTTTTTCATAAGCCTGTCATAAGCTGACTGGTCGCCTTTTAAGGCATTGCCAATCAGTTCATAATCTTCCAGTTTAGAAGCGTTCTTATTTTCCTGTGATTTATCTTCAGACATACAATGATTTCATAATTTACATTTTCTTATAATCTTCAATAGAGATTATACTGCTGCACAAGCTTGTATCTTCCGGTTCGTTTGTAGCAAGTATTAAAATACCATTCTTTTTCTGTTCACCGGCTACTTTATAAACAAGGTCTATACCTTCAACGTCGAGGTTAGTTCTTGGTTCATCGAGAAGTAATATTTCAGGGTCGTTAATAATTGCGAAAGCAAGTTTCACGCGCTGTTTCATACCTGAGGAGAAATTCTTAACTTCGTCGTTCCTTCGGCTGTACAGGTTAATTTTATCAAGAAGATATTTTATTCTTTCTTTCTTATCCGGATATTTATCAGATTTACACTTTAAATCAAAGAAGAAATCAAGGTTTTCATATGCACTG
>CAIUQV010000147.1 GCA_903901375.1 uncultured Ignavibacteriota bacterium | reverse complement strand
TTTTGTGTATACAACAAACGATGAACTGTCAATCAGAACGATTCAGGTTGGGCTGAGGGGTTCTTCCAATACAGATTTTATAAACAGGCAGACAACGACAAACTGGTCTCAGACAACGGCCGGCACAACGAATACGGCTACCTGTTTATTTTCACCGGGAATAACTCCACCATCGGGTTTAACGTTTACGTTTACTCCTCCGGTTACAAGGATTGAAAATACCGGTAATAAAATCCCAGACCATTTTAAACTTTATCAGAATTATCCTAATCCGTTTAATCCGAGCACAGTTGTCAGTTTTTCGTTGTCAGTTGTCAGCGATGTATTGCTGAAGGTTTATGACGTGCAGGGAAGAGAAGTTGAGACTTTGATGAACGAAAGACTACAACCGGGAACTTATGAATCTACAATTGATGCATCACGATTACCGAGCGGAGTTTATTTTTATAAATTAACAGCGGGTGATTTTACTGAGATACGGAAAATGATGCTCGTGAAATAATGCTGCTTAGTGATTAAAAAACGAAACTCCCCGCCGCAAGCAGCGGGGTATCGCTTAGTGTTTAACGTTCAACTCCTTCGGGGTTGGATTTTGTTTTCATTTTCCACCGGCTCCGCCGGTGGTTATTCATATTTAAACCGCTTTGCGGGTTACAGAATAAAACATATGTTCGCCGCAAGCGGCGGGGAATTTACCCGAAGAGATTAAAAGCAAAATGATGTAATGCAGTGTAAAATAAAGAAATTATTTTCCGATACTGGTTTTGTACCAGTTTGATACTAATTACATACTGAATATATACTTAAAGTATACTAAAACTATACTGGCAGTATTTTTCATTTTTTGTATGGGATACTGAAGACTATACTGAAAAATGCATAGTGCGAAAACAGAAGAATTTCCTGTATCTTTTTTGGATACGGAAAATTTTAAGATTCTTTAGTATGATAATAATAGAGCTATTGCTTCGAATTACTATTTGCAAGTTCTTTTAATTCATTAGCCTTTTCAATTATCCATCTTTTCTGGAAGAAAACCTTACTCTCATTAAGTTTTTTTAACAATTTATCAGATCCCCTGCCATTTTTTCTCTTTGAAGTGCACAAAGTATTTAACGAATTCAGAAATGCAAAAATACTGTCACGGTATGGACTTTTTGCAACAATATGACGGTTTAAATAATGTTTTACTGTATCAATCAGCGGAAGAACAACCCTGAGTTCATTGATTTCATACAAAGACTTTAGCAGTGTCAGTTTCGAGAAAATATACATCGAAATATTCTTAGTTTTATCCTTCATTAAAAGATTTCGAGCATGAGTAAACCTGCCTTTTGCGAATTCAAGCATTGCCTGACAGATAGTAGTAACATTTTTTCTGTATTCGGCATTCATTTTACAGTTATATTTATGCAGGAAAGATTCCGCGAAGTCTACATCGTTAAAACTTAATGCTACACTGATACCTGTAAGAAAATTCAAAGGCTGAATATGCTGTATTTTAGAGAACAGTTCTTTTCTTTCAATTTCTTTAATGATATTAAACAAATCGGAAAGACTTTTCGAGTCACCTGAATTAACCTGTATAATATAGAACCTTATGATAACTTCATAACTGAACTGCAGGAAATTAACCGTCAGAAAATCGAAATTTTTATTAATATAATCCAGAGCATCGTGAGCTTTACTTTCGTCGTTAATATTTTCAATCATCCGGTAAACTAAATAAAGAACATAAACTCCCTGATGTTCTTTCTGAAACAATTCTGACTTCCTTTCGATGTAATCGACAATTGATTTTATATTATTAAGTTCATCTTTCTCAAGTTTACAGTCCAGACAATAGAGTTTCATATTTATTTGCTCGAACAATATTGACTGAATATGGATAATTTCGGATACGGAAGAAATATTCATAGAAGCCTGGAACATAGAAGAGTCTTCATTCTGTGAATTGTAGAGGAAATATTCTTCAAGGTTCAGTCTCAGATAATTAATATAATTCATATAACCTTTCCGGACATTACTCTTATGGTATTGCTTAGTATCATCGAGCAAAGAATTAAAGAGCTTATACAATTGTCTGTCGCGTAATTCCCTAATAAGATAACCTTTTTCTCCAAGGGAATCTTTTTCAAAACCTTTAAGGGCATAGAACTTTTCAAGAATCTTCACAAAATCTGATACAATCTTTCTTGAGAACTTTTCCTTACTGTCATCAAGAAGGAAAGACCCGGAAAGCTTTTTCTGTGCGAGCCTGTACTCCCAGTATTTAAGAATATTATCACCACTGCCTCCAAGATAATTGATAATAAACTTATTGAATTTTTTAATGTCTTTATGAGTAAGACCTTCCAGTAAATTATCAGACTTACTTTTCCGTAAATTTTCTTCCATTTTACAAACCCTTTATGTTATCTTTGAAAAAGAACATTGAGAAATTACACATTATATTTTAATACACAAATGTTAAATCTATGCAAATTTATGCATTTTATAGTTAAATTCATATATTAGAAAGAAATTGAAATAAGATAAATTACAATGTTTGTAATTTATGTAATTCTAATTAAAATATTGAATAAATAATAATTACTAACACACAAATTCGAAAATAAATCCTTACACTCAATAAATGATATATAGATAAATTCAATTTAAGTAAAGAGAAATTTCCTTTTAGAGTCATTATTAATGTTTATCTCAATATTACAATCATTTTATTAAGCAATTCGAAAGTTTTCCCAGTGAATGGATTTTTCTTTGATTGTTCAGTTAGGATTAAGTAATTTTGTTTAATTGTATAATTAAAATATTATGGTTATGAAATATTTATATTTTCTAGTTATTCCGATTATGGTTCTGGTTGGATGCAGTTCGTCTGATTCGGAGAAGATGGACAGAGATATTAAGAATATGAGGAAAACGCTGGA
>CAIUQV010000146.1 GCA_903901375.1 uncultured Ignavibacteriota bacterium | reverse complement strand
GTAATTTATATTCCTAATTTAGACCTGACTCCTGAATCAAGTGCTGCTTTTGGTAATACTATAGTTACTGTATTAATTCCAAAATAAGTTTCTGATACATTTATGAATCCTTTAAACGGTCCCATCGGTCCCCAGGAATTCTTAACGTAAAAGAACTTCTTTCCGCTGTCTGTCTTCTTAATTCCTACCAGGTGCATCAGATGGTCATCCTGTGTTGTCAGGTTCTCAAATAAATCCTGACGTGATTTCTGTGTATAATCTGTTTCAGCATCATCAGGATTAAATTCGCCTTTCAGGTTATTCTTACCCTTTGGATTCATTGCCCATCCTTTGTCCTGACTGAAAAATGGGTTCGATACATCTGCATCCCATCCCACTGTATAACCGTTCATTATTGCTGTTTCTGTTACTTCTATAAGTTCATCAATCGGCAAATTGTAAAATAAACCACCTGAGTAATTGTCAGGAACTTCAACGTTAAACGGTTTGTAAAAAGCATGATGTGTAAACGAAGTTAATCCAACGTAATCATCGGGATTGAATTTCAGCACATCGCTCGCAAAAGTTAATGGAGTATACTTCTTTCCTTCGTAAGTAAATTCCGAAGGTACTTTACCAAATTTTTCGTCAAGCATTCTGTTGAAGTTAACTTCCCAGTCTGTAGATATCGGCTGTTTCACGAGAACACTGTCAAGAAACCTCTTAAGCTTTTCATCAAATCCCTGATGGTTAATCATTCCTGATTGCAAATTTGGATATACATCTTCCGGTACAATTCCGTATTTGTTTATTGCAGGTATCACGTCATGCGTGAAAGCACCTTCCGAAAATCTTGTAAATCCCTGACGCAGTATGTAATTCTTTGCCTTGTCAAAGTAAATATTTCTTACAATGTACATCTCGGATAGGTCAGGTGTATTTATTCCTGCCTTCATCATTCCCGATTCTAAAATTGAAACAACCGAAAAACACCAGCACGTTCCGCTCATTCCCTGATTCTTTACACCGGATACTTCATTGATTTTAACAGTAGTTAATTCCTGTGAAGATAACGAATTAAAAGTTATTGCTAACGATAATATCGTTATTAAGATTTTAATATTTCTCATGATTATTATTAAATTAGTTTAACACAAATTAACTTTTAAATATGATACTTAAAAGTCCTGATTATGTTTCAAATCCGCCTCATTCCATCTCAGCAGCAGTTATTGTCTTCTCCCTGTAAGAAGAAAAACTGCTAAACCCGAATATTATAAGTGCAATCCATACAAGCAAATAACCAAGAAATTGTTCAAAAGAGAAAGGTTCTTTGTAGAAAAGTACTCCAATCAGAAACTGCAATGTCGGTGATATGTACTGAAGTATGCCTACCAGTGAAAGCGGAATCCGTTTTGCCGCAGAAGCAAAAAGAAGTAATGGAATTGTCGTAATTACTCCTGCACCTGCTATCATTAAATCAGACAGCATTCCGTAATGTGTAAAAGCTCCTGAACCGGTCTGTTCCGAATACAATAAAAAGAAAGCAGCAGGTAAAAATAATATGAATGTCTCAAGCGTCAGGCCGTAAAGCGAACTAAGCGGTGCAACTTTCTTAACCAGTCCGTACGAAGCAAACGAAAATGCAAGTATTAAAGCAATCCATGGTAATGCTCCCATAGAAATTGTCAGATAAATTACTCCAATTGCAGCCATTCCTATTGGTATCCACTGCCATAAATTCAAACGCTCTCTGAAGAATATCACACCCATAAACACACTTAACAAAGGATTAATGTAATAACCAAGACTTGTTTCAACTATGTGACCTGCGTTTACAGCCCATACGTACATAAACCAGTTAACGCCAATCAGAATAGCAGCAAGCAGATAAAGTCTGAGAACTTTTAAGTTATAAACTGAATTTCTGAACTCTTTCCATTGTCCGATTATTAATATTACAATTATCAGCGATGCAAAAGACCAGACTATTCTGTGTCCGATTAACTGAATAGCAGGAACGTGTTTCAGCAGTTTCCAGTATATAGGAAAAAATCCCCACCACACATAAGCCGCAATTGCATACCATAACCCTTTATTCATTTATCAAATCACATTAATTAATTGAATTATATATCATGTATATTCCACCTGCTGTAACAAGTAACCCGCATATTCGTTTAATGTAAATTAGTGCTTTGGATTTTTCAGTCATATTAAGATAATTCTGAACCCTCTGCGTAAGAGTACCCGCAGCAACTATTACAAATATATGTCCTGTCCCGAATGCGAGTAAAAGCATAATTGCAAAAATAATATTCGTCTTCGATACCTGAAACACAATACCAAGAACAGGTGCCATAAAAGCAAATGTGCATGGACCAAGTCCTAATCCGAATATTAACCCGAGTATTAAAGCAGCCATTACACCTTTGTGTTTTGTCGGACTTAAACTTTTCCCTTCCCAGGGAAGTTTTATTATGTCCATCAAATACAATCCCATAACAAAAAATACCATTGCCACGACATAATTTCCAAATGCTCCCACATCTCCCATCAGTCTTCCTGCTAATGCAGTGATTAATCCTATCAGGGAAATTGTTATAAGCATTCCCGCACCAAAAACAAGAGAGATTCTAAACGTTCTCCCTGCCGAAATCACTCCTTGCGAATTTATGTATCCGATTATCAGTGGTATGCTTGAAAGATGGCAGGGACTTAATATAACGCTTACTATTCCCCATCCGAATGAAGCAAATACAGCAGCGTATAAATTCCCGGATAAAGCCTTGCTGAGAAAATCGAATATCGTATCTGTCATATTTAATTGAAATTAATTCCCTGTGATTGTAAAAATTTATCAATATCATCTTCAGGATAAAAACCTTCATGCCTCAT
>CAIUQV010000145.1 GCA_903901375.1 uncultured Ignavibacteriota bacterium | reverse complement strand
TAGGTTACGGTAATGTGGGTTGCGATAAATTGGGATTAATATTATATTATGCAGAGAAGAGTGAAATTTAAAGACAAGGATAGCAAATATGAAATTTTACAACAGGGAAAAAGAAATAGCACTTTTAGAAAAAATTGATAAGAAATCGAAGAAGAGTGCGCAAATGACTTTTGTAACGGGGCGGAGAAGAATTGGTAAGACGAGTTTGTTGATTAAAGCCGGCAAGCCGGAAAAGTGTGTCTATTTTTTCACGGCTAAAAAGAATGAACTATTATTATGCAGCGAGTTTGCAGAAGAAGTGAAGATTAAACTTGGAGCAGAGATATTCGGAACGATAAGAACGTTCAGGGATTTATTTGGATATCTGATGGAGCTATCAAGGACAAGGCATTTCACACTAATAATAGATGAGTTTCAAGAGTTTCAATCTATTAATCCATCTGTGTACAGTGAGATGCAGGACATATGGGACAGAAAAAAAGAAGGCAGTAAAATGAATCTAATACTATGCGGTTCCGTGTATTCGCTTATGAAAAAGATATTCGAGAATTCAAAAGAGCCGTTATTCGGCAGAGCAACACAAAGGATAAACATAAAGGCATTTGACGTCAGAACGATTAAAGAAATACTAAGCGATCATACAAGCGGAAATACATCAGAAGATTTACTAGCATTTTATATGATAACAGGGGGAGTGGCAAAGTATGTTGAATTACTAACAGCAGCTGGTGCATTTACGCTTGAGTTGATTCTGGACGAGATATTTTCAGACAGTTCACTATTTTTAGACGAAGGGAAAAATGTACTGATAGATGAATTCGGGAAAGATTACGGAAACTATTTTTCGATACTATCATTAATTGCCTCATCCAAAACATCACGAGTAGAGATAGAATCGATATTAGAGATGCAAACAGGCGGATTTTTAGAAAGACTTGAGGAGGATTTTGGAATAATCCGGAAAGTAAGGCCAATATTTTCGAAGCCCACGAGCAGGACATTGAAATATGAGATCAACGACAATTTCCTTAATTTCTGGTTTCGGTTTATATATAAAAACCGCAGTGCGATAGAAATGGGGAATTTGAAATACATAAAGGAATTAGTAAAGCGTGATTATAAAACATACAGCGGAAGAGTACTTGAAAAGTATTTCAGGCAGAAGATGATGGAAGAGGGCAAATACACAGCCATCGGGACGTACTGGGAAAAGGGCAATAAAAACGAAGTTGATATAATAGCATTGAATGAAAAGGAAAAGCAAGTTGTAGTAGCAGAAGTAAAGCGCAAGTCTGCGAATATAGGCATTGGAGAGTTAAAGCAGAAAGCTGACATTTTAGTTAAACAATTTCATGGATACAAGATAATATATAAAGGATTATCGATGGAAGATATGTAGAGAGCATTTCAGGATGAAGAATTTAGAATCTAGAATTTAGAAGATAAGAACCAGGAGTCAGAAGCAAGAATATGGAATCTTGAATTTAGGAAACAGAAGTCAGGAGCTAGGAGATAGGGGCTAGGAACTAGGGGTCAGGAGCTAGAATTTAGAATCTAGAATTTAGGAGACAGAATACAAAAGACAGGAGAAAGAATCCAGGTATTCGGAAATCATCAGCGAAAAAATCAGGAGTTTCGTAAGCAGTCCTGAAACACAGCAAGAGCTAATAAATGTATTATCTGCAATAACAAAGAAGTACAAACTGCAATTTGGTTGTTACTACGACAAAAACAAATGTTCATCACTTCAGGTATTTCTTAATTGTCTGGATAAACTAACATCGGGCAAAAGGCACTGGAAATACGATGAAGTGAAAATCCAGCCAATGATAATCAACATAGCCAGGAGTCTGATTGGCGAAGAACTCGAAAAAGAAATAGAATCACGCAGCATAACAGAAGTCCGTCTCGAAAAACCACGTACATCCGATGGTAACGAATACCTTACAGAAGAAGAGCTCCTTGACTATTACAACACAAACGACGAAGCTTACCTTTCATCACTAAACACATTCTACGACAAAGAAATCATACACATGACGAAGAAAATTCTGAAAGACGACATTGAAGCCATTAACGTAATGAACGCGATATTACAAACCGACTCCAACATAGAAATCTCACTCAAACTCAAAATCTCAGTCCGGAATGTAGAAAACGCCCGTAAACGCATCAGAAGAGCAGGCGAAAAAGTACTCGCAATCATCAGCAAGCAGAACAACCGAACAAAAGAATCAATCAGAAAAGAAATCCTCAAACGCGAATAACTCATAGATTCATTGCTCTTTTAATGTTATTCGTATTTTTTGCTCTTTAGTTCATATTTCTGAATTCTAAATTATCTTTCGCGGTTTTCGTGTATTTTGCGGGAAAATGTTCTTGCTGTTTAATCTGCGAAATCTGAGGACAGTGATTTTATAAACTATTTAAAACAAAAGCAATTCAAAATTAAGGAGTAGTAAAATATGTTGTTAATCCGAATAAATAACTTGAAAATCGAAGGCAAAAAAAACATATTACATTACATCATGTATGTGATTGAACATTATTGTTTTTATGTA
>CAIUQV010000144.1 GCA_903901375.1 uncultured Ignavibacteriota bacterium | reverse complement strand
GGGGTTGGAAATTTTTCCGTTCTTTGCCCTATTTCGTGTGGTCATCAAACTTGACGGTTTAACTTGCTCACTTTTTCCACCGTCGCTTTCCTTCTTTGTTCTTTTAGGAATATAACGGAATATGCTTGATAATTTCTTCATATAGTCAACTTTATTGATATAATCCCTTTTACCTGTTTGTGATAATTGAAATATCAGAATCCCTAAATCCTGAATGTCTTCTTTCCAAAACATTGGTTGTACTTTATAGTTTGAGAAAGGAGTTCTTGTATTCTTATCAATAAAAAGAGCAGTATACTTCTTCGTCCAGTCCTGGTCTTCTGTTATATCTTCAATAAATCCTTTCTCTTGCAGTAATGTCAGCAGCATTATCAGTTTTTCTTTTCCTTTGTTCCATACAGGTTTATTTTTGTCCTGAATCACACTGCTTTCTCTCTGTGGCAGATAATTACTTCCTGTATTCTTTACCTGATTAGTTGGTTTGGAATATCTATCTTCTTTATTATTTGTGTTTAAATGTACTCCCATAAGCTCTCTCTTGCTTTTATCCAACTCAAAAGCTCTTTTCAGATGCTCATATTCTGCCAGTATCTTTTCATATTCGTTCCTGAGTTTTGTATGTGCTTCCTTGTTATGGTATTTTATCTCATACCACTTTACTATATAACTAAAGTACTTCAGTTTGTCCTGTAAATATACAAATGCTTTATCACTAAAAAGTTTTATACTGTCATAATTGAAATCCCGCAGTGGATACATTTCCTTCTCATCCATAGAACCGCATGCCATTAGTTCCTGTGTCTTTTTTACGGCTATTTCCATTCCCTCTTTATTTATTACGTAATCAATCTTGTTAAACAACGTTTCTATCCGTTCTCTGAAGTTGCTGTATTTTGAGTACAGTCGCAGAAAGCTGTAAACAAGAGAATCTTTCTTCACTTTCACCGCTGGAAACTTGCTTAAAAGTTTTTGCTTTTTCAAATAGTGATACATCAAATTATCCGTAAAATGTGAGTAAATCTGACTCAGATTTGCTTTAAGCTTATTCACCCATCTGTATTTTTCTTCTGTCGTTGTCAGTGTTTCTAAGTAATCATAAAAATCATCTACACTAAAAACCATCTTAAAATCAGCATTAATAATCTTTGCATAAAGCTTATGCCTTTCCACTTCGTCTTCAATTGACCCTATCACAGAATACAGCTTATCCATTAATTTATTATAAAGCGGGTTTTTTATCGGTACATCCGTCTGATAATATGTTCTTTGTGTAATCCTGTCAATTGGTTTTATCCCGTCTATTTTTCTCTTTAGGTTATACTTCTCCACAAACTTAGCAACATCTTTCTCTGATTTGTGCTCCCTCACTTCATTAAACACCTTTAAAGTATATTCTAAATACTCAACTTGCTTATCAACACTTTTTATCTGATTATTATAATCGTCTATTTCATCAAGATTTAAGAATAACGGAAATTTATTCATAATATTAACAATTATTTTCTTTAGTTATTGTTGAATTTGTGTAATCTGTATTTTCTCGAATTGCTTTTATATCATCTTCATCGGTTAAGTCATAGAACAAGTCTTTCCAGTATTTGTTTTCTGCTTCTATCAGTTCAAGTTTCCATTTTCGCTTCCAGGTTTTGAGGTTGGTTTCTCTCTGG
>CAIUQV010000143.1 GCA_903901375.1 uncultured Ignavibacteriota bacterium | reverse complement strand
GGTACCAACTTTATACGACAACTTAGCTTTGACATTTTATATAAAGGTAAGGCAGACTTTCATGTTCAGGAATGAAGAGGCGAATATATTTGATGCTTCCACAGGAATCGGTGCTGTGTTTTTCTTTTGATGTCAGATAATAAAAAAAGCAGAGACATTAAATAACATCTCTGCTTGAAGTGTGGTTATACAATTCTTATTTCATGTTTTTTGCCATAATGAATGCATTGTAAGCATCGATAACACCGCCTGTTTTAGACAGTTTAGAGAAGTCTACTTTTCCAATTTCTTTTGTTTTTACGATAAGTCCGTTGTATTTACGTGATGACTTCATCAGAATATCTTTAATCTGAGAAGCATTCAAATTCGGGAAATAGCCTTTGAGTATTGCAGCAACGCCGGCGGCATTAGGTGCAGCCATTGATGTTCCGCCCATTCTCTGGTATTTACCGCCAGGGACGGTAGAATTCACTTCCACGCCGGGAGAATATAAATCAACAACTTTATCGGAGAAATTTGAGAAAGAAGCGGCAAGGTCGAATTTTCTTGTAAGATTATCCGGGTCTTTTTCAGAGTTCCACTGCTTCATCCATGTACTTGCACCGACACAAAGAAGGTTAGAGAAATATTTCATCTGACCGTTCTCAGTATAGAATTTTCTGGGGTAGTTAATTGTAGTTTCTATATTAGTACCTTCGTTTCCTGCGGCAGCGACAAATAGTACTCCTTTGGATTCTGCATATTTAATGGCATCAATTACGTACTGCTCGTTATTTGCGAAATACTTACCTGCGGAGAGGTTAATAATACTTGCGCCGTTATCGACTGCATACCTGATTCCGTTTGCAATATCCTTATCTCTTTCGTCACCATCAGCGGGAACGACTCTGATGAACATCAGCTTAACGAATGGTGCCTGACCGATACCTTTTTTAGTTGCACCGATAATACCGGCAACGTGTGTACCGTGTGAACTGACTTTAACGGACGGGTCGTTATTTCCGTAATTCTTTTCATCCATAACTTTCGGGTTATCGCCAATAACTGTGGATGGGTCAAAATCGAGGTTGTAGGAAACAGTGACCTTTGATTCAAATTCTTTTTCATATTCAAAAATATCATCGGGTGTAACGCGCATAAGCATGTACGAGCCAAGAATAGACTCGGCAGCATCCTTTGATTTTCCCGTAAGAGTGGAAGAGATTTCCTGAAGTTCTTTAGGGTCTGTGGTAATGTTATTTGCTTTTAAAACAGCGACTGCATCTCTTGTTGTGTTTGCGAGTGTTTTAATGTAATCGTTTGTTGCAACGTCATCTTCTTTTTTCTCATCGTATTCTTTTTTAACCTTCTGGTAATATGCATTCGAAGAATTAACGCCTTCCTTTTTCAGTCTTGAGTATTCTCTTGTAACTTCGAGGTTAAGAGCGACAGCATTCCCGAGGAAATTCCAACCGTGGAAATCGTCGACATAACCGTTACCGTCATCGTCAACACCAGGTTTTCCGTTTATTTCGGCATCATTATTCCAGACGTTATCCTTTAAGTCTGGATGATCCATTTCAAAACCTGAGTCCATAACTGCAACAACCAGGGGCTTTGGCTCTAATCCAAGAGTTTTGATATAATCATAAAGTTCGAGAGTTCTGGTACCTTCATATCCGTCTTTTTCGGGAGAAAGCTGTGACCAGTCCGGAAGTTCCGAAGGGGCAAACCTGCTTTTAATTTTGTTAACGAGTGATACCGGAATTTTAACGATAGTTTTATCGACCGTTACAAGATTAACAAAATTCTCATCTACATTAGCAGAGAGAGTAAATCCAAGCGAAAGAAAAGCTGCAATAAACAATACTGCGCTAAGTTGTTTCAGTTTCTTCATAATAGTTCTTTTATATTAATTAGTGTTTCTTATTATATCGTATTTCAGAGAAAAAGTTTCAATAAATTAACATTTATATAATACAAATAAAGTAATATTAGTATAAATAACAAATATTTTTCCAAATAATTCTCTGATGGAATAATATTTAGATATCAGACCTGAATAAAAGCCTTTCAGTGCCTTCAAAACAGGGATAAATGCCGCGGGGAGGAATTATTTTTTTCTTGCATAATTATTATTTTTTATGTAATTTTATTTAAGGGGCTATTGTAGGGGGTTGACAACTTAACTATAACGTGTGAAAACACAATAAAAGAGCCCGATATGTTAGAATTTATATTAATTGCAGCATCAGTATTTATTGTTGTGGCGGTTATTGTAAGATCAAAAAGCGTATTTATACGCAGTATTCCGTATATATTATACATTTATTTGTTCCTCCTGTTTTTTGAGGAATCGATAATGCTGTTAAAAATAATAGTATTCACAATACTTTTAACACTTTCAATAATCCTTATATTATACAAGGATTTCAGCCAGGAAAACTTATCAGAAAACATAAATTCGAATTGAAATATTTGAGTAAACAGAAACAAAACTGATACAGTTATCACTGAACGACATCTAAAGTCCTTTTCCACTTTATTATAAATCTAATTTACCTATTTTACTCGGACTTAATTTACAAAAATGATAAACTACAAAGAGCGTTACGAATTTTACAAGAATTTAATTGAAGACAAGCTACTGACTTTCACCACAAAAGTAAGTCCTGCAGGGATTTACGAGCCGATGAAGTATATACTTGACGGCGGCGGCAAAAGAATAAGGCCTATGCTCTTAATACTTTGCTGTGAGGCAGCGGGAGGGAAAGCTGACGATGCTTTGAACGCTGCGACTGCAATAGAGATACTGCATAATTTTACGCTTGTACACGATGACATTATGGACAATGCAGATACACGCAGAGGCAGGGAAACTATACACAAGAAATGGGACAGGGATACAGCAATACTTGCCGGTGACGGATTGATAGGATATGCTTACAAATCATTACTACTTACAAAGTCAGAGAGGATACAGGATATAGCGAAATCGTTTACTGAGGCGATTATTGAAGTTTGCGAAGGACAGAGTTACGACAAGGAATTTGAGCTGAGGAAGAAAGTGAAGATTGATGAATATATAATGATGATTGACAAGAAAACATCTGAGCTGCTGAAATGCTGTGCAGAGATTGGTGCTTTGATCGGTAATGCATCGCAGAAAGAAATTGATGCATTAAAACTTTATGCATTGTATACAGGACTTGCATTCCAGATACAGGATGACTTACTTGATATAACTGCAGACGAGAAGAAATTCGGAAAAAGAACGGGCGGCGATTTATACGAAGGAAAGAAAACGTACCTGCTTTTAAAGGCGATTGAGACTGCTACAGACGCTGAGGACAAGGAGTTTCTTCATTACATAATTGAAAACAAGGGTGTGAAAAATGAAAGTGAAGTGCAGAAGGCAAAAGAAATATATGAAAAGTACGGTGTGATGGAAAGTGCGGCAAAGAAAGTGGAAGAATACACAAACATGGCGAATGAAGAACTGAACCATATTAAAGAATCTGATGCAAAGTTAATGCTGAAATGGTTTTCGGATATGCTTCTGAACAGAAAAACATAACGGAAAGATGAGATATGATAGTTAAAGAAGTGAAAATAATTAATAAAGCAGGAATGCATACGAGACCTGCTTCAGCTATAGTAAAGATTGCAGCTAAATATAAAGCCGAATTCTTTCTTTCGAGGGATGGGTTTGAAGTAAACGGCAAATCTATCATCGGAGTTATGACACTTGCAGCTGAGCAGGGTGCAGTACTGGAGCTGAGGTTTGAGGGTCCTGATGAAGAGAAGCTGTGTGAAGAAATGACAGGATTTTTTGAGAGAGGGTTTGACGAACTATAGAAAGAAAATGATTTATTAATTTATTGAATTGTTACGCTTTTCGCTGAAGAAAGCTCTTAACAATGAACTGCATTCAGCATCGAGAATTCCACCGTACACGTTTATATTATGATTGAGACTGGTGTTGGTTGTGATGTTAAGAACAGAACCGCAAGCGCCTGCCTTAACGTCGTAAGAACCAAAATACAGGTTTTCAAGTTTTGCGAGCACCAACGCACCTGCGCACATTGAACAGGGTTCAAGAGTAACGTACATTGAACAGCCTTTAAGCTGTTTTGTTTTAAGATAATCGAATGCAGAAGTGAGAGCCATCATTTCGGCGTGAGCAGTAGGGTCTGTAAGCATTTCGACCTGATTGTATGCTTTAGCGATAATTTTATTTTCATAAACAATGACGCAACCAACAGGAACTTCATTAGCGTCAAAAGCTTTTTCAGCTTCCTTCAGAGCAAACTTCATCCAGTTTGAATGGACTTCAGTCATCCTGTTATTTCCTGTTTTATTTCGGTCTCCGGATTTTTTGCACGCTTCTTCATTATTTCCGTGAAGTTATAGAACTTAAAACCTTTTCGCTTTAGTTTATAGCTTTCATTCCTGAAAGAGTTAATATCATCGTTATTAAAATCAACGAGGTATATCATACTTTTAGCGCCTTTCTGGCTTCTGGTCTGAATGTCGCTGAAGAAAGCATTTATTTTCTTTACACTTTTTTCTTCGGATACAAATTTAATAAGGATGGTATCTTTGTATGCTTTCAGGTTATACTTTGAAAATTCCATAAGTACATCTGTTTCCATAGGATGAATTTTCTTAGGATTCAGAATAATCACAGCGGATGCTTTATCGTATTCATAGCAGGTAGTTCTGACTTTAGATTTTAATTCTTTCTGAGACATATCCTTCTTGAACTCAGAAAGCAAATCTTCCTCAGTACCTATATCCATGAAGAGAACGTAATCTCTTTTAGTATCCAGAACGACAGTCTGTGCATCGATACGTGCAACCATATCAGGTAGAACCACAGAATATTTATCAGGAAGAAGCAGCATCTTTTCAAGCTGTGGCAGAGGTATGTTTTCAACGTTGTTAATTATAAGGCATACATCTGCTGCATCCCGTTTTATTTTATCAGAGAATTCAAGATTAACGAAAGCAAGAGTTTTTGAAGATGAGTCCTTTTTATTAAAAATATTTATCATCAGATTACCCGACCTTGGGTCTTCATTTGCCCTGGAATCAAAATCATATTCAGCTAAAGAGCTCTTAATTTCGAGGTTCAGTTCGGCAGTTGAAACATCTTTAGGGATTTGAATATTCTTGGCAAACCACAAGGCATCGTTTAAGACCGGCTTTGTCTTTTTATCTGATTTTGCATCATTCTTTTTATCGGTTTTTCCTTTAACGGATTTAACGACTTCTGAATTGTTTGCGTCGGAAATCCATTCTTTTCTGATACCGAAAAGCGAGGCAATGGAATCAATTTTAGCGGGCAGGATTTTCTTCAGTTCATCCGAAGAAAGAATCTTAACTTCATTCGTACTGAACTCTTTAATTACTGCTTTATCCTTCATTCCGTTCATCCTGTAAAATACAGCAAGGACAATCATCAGAATGGCAAGCACTCCTGCGAGTATGAGCTTATTTTTATTATTGTAAAAAAACTCTGACAGCATACTTTATTCAGTTTCGTTTATGACACTTTCCCTGATTTTACTCAAAATCTTCTCATATTGTTTCAATGAACTGCAATTAAATACTTCAATGACATCGGCAACGTACTCTTCTTTTCTGGCACCGACGAGAACGATATCCACACCATCTGCTGAAGCCACAGTGAGCATGGCTTTCCGTGAGAGTGACACGTGTTTCATTTCTTCGGGAATGTATTCATTAATAAGGAAATGGAAACGTTCCGAGCGATTGTTGGCAAACTCTTTATAGTAGCAGGAAATCATGCTGAGAAGTTTGAAAACAAACTTCATATACCTGTCGAAGAGTTCAACGAAATATTCATCTTTAATTTTTTCGTCAAAGAAATCTATCAGGTTATTAATCTTGAACGAAAGGTGCTGTTCGATGAAATCGTTGAAATGTTCGATAGAGCCGAACTTTTCCCAGTTACCGCCAAGAGCCCTCCCGAAAACAAAGTTACTGCTCAGGAAAGCAATATCATTCTGTTCAAGGCGGAGGTTTGTGATTGCATCTTTCAGGAAATCATCTTCGATAGAATTTACAACTTCAAGATATTTCAGGTACTCTTCTTTGTTAAACGGGTCTGTTTTAAAATCGGCAAGCCGCACAAGACCATTGTCAGTGATAGCGTTCAGTGGTCTGTTTGTAATCACTCTGATATCTTTTTCCTTTGCGAATTCCAGAACAGACTTTGTGTTTCCGCACTGGTTTTTATTAAGGCAGGCTTCTGACTCAAGCAAATTGAAAGGCAGCTGAATGTACTTAAAATGGTTATCGGGACTAATTTCCTG
>CAIUQV010000142.1 GCA_903901375.1 uncultured Ignavibacteriota bacterium | reverse complement strand
TAATGATTCTACCATCCGATTAAGACTTGCTGTCTTTAATTTTATTCTTGTATCATTTATATAAGTTAACAATAAATGAATGAATATTCTATTCAGTGTAGTATCTGAAATGATTTTAGAGATGAATTCAAATTCGAAGTATAGAAATTTGCTAAAGTTAAGTTATGAAATAAATCTCTAACCTGCATTACAATTTTCATTAACTATTGTTTTGCCTGAAAACAGAAGTGGGGTATTTTTGTATTATTTAAAAGGCGTTGTATTATTTTAATATTTTTTGTATAATTCATAGAATTATAGTAAGTTAAACTGTGTAGCAGGAGTTTTTCATTCTTGTCAAACAGTTGTTTTCGTAAGGGAGATGAGGGAAATTAAGTAATTTATGGTAAGTGTCACTTATATGAGAACGTGAGAATTATCATTCTGTTTTAACCGGCAAAATATTTTTGCAATTTACTTTACAGAGGTATTACGAATTAAACGGAAACTGACATAGAATAGATTAAAAGGTATTTATGTCAACCCCCTCCCCGACTGGTTTTCATACGGTTGTAAGTTTACGAGTAATGGTGTAAAAAATAATCTAAATTATTAATATTAGACAAATGAAAGTATTTAATTACTGTTTACGATTTGCAGTCATGTTATTTTTCGCTTCGAGTTTTGTGATTGTCAAAGATGCCCTGCCTCAGGATAATTTAAATGAGACGAGTAATGTGAAAGTTGGTGTGATTAAAAACTCAAATATGGTAAAGGTTGAGGTGAACGGTAAAGCTGAAGTGATTAATATTAAAGAACTTTTTCCTCTTCTTGGGGTGAACAAGCTTAACAGGTCATACAGAACTATTGCTTCAGTGGAAAATGTTAAAGTCAAACAAGGTACGAAGTTGCTTGAAGGTAATGCTGTGGTGATTGTAATTAGCGGTGCGGAAGGAATTCTTATTATTTTTGTAGAATATAATAACCTTGAGAATTACATTTACACAGGTATGAAGCACAGGATTGTAAAAAAGGGTGAAAAAAAGAACCTTTATCACAATCAGGAAGAAGGTATCCAAAGACCTGACATAGTAACAATACTCAAAGAAGGTGTAGCCTGGGTTAGTGAAGGCGAATCAGACAATTATACTCTAAATTACATTCCGTTTATTTTCCCGAAACTTGTTAATACATCTTTTGAAGGCAGCAGTAATACTGAAAAATTCGGTATTGTGTATGCAGAGGGAAATTTATCAATCGTTGACGGAGCCAAGGTACTCGTTTCCGCAAAGATCCTTGATAATTATGGCGAAACGGCAGACAATCTTCCTTCACTCGTAAAATGGTCTGGCGAGACAAGAAATCCTAGTAATCTGAATTTTAATATTATTGAAGACAGCCGAAACATGGCTGGTAAAGACGTCGTGATAGAATTTACCGGCGATATGCTTGCTAATATTTTCAGCCTTCCCGCCACACAGGGAGGTTGGGAAAGCACAGAAATCGTAAAGCTGTTGAACCCTATCTTCAGAGGTGCAATGAGCTATCTGCCATACGTTGTCATCACCAGAGAAGGCATAGGCATTGTGGAGGTACCGACCGAAAATGGAGAAGTCAGAGTTTACAAAATGGGAGGCAAACCTTTTAACGTTCAGGAGAAATCAGGTACAGGATTTTTCAAACCGATGTTTACAACCGATGCATCTGAGACAATATTCGGATACGTGGAAATGAGTTCTACTGATAAAGATGCTCATTATTTATCTTTATTCTCTCCTGAATACAGGATTGGAATAAAGGTAGCTATGGAGAAAAATGTTAAGAGGGATTATTCAATTAGAGCAGAAAAAGAAAGAATAATTCTGAATGAGAGTAATAAAAACGTTCTGCTTTCTATCGGAATTGAAAAGATTAACTTTGTACTGTCTATGTATTAATATCTGAAATATTAATTATAAAAAGAAAGCGGGAGCACAAAATGCTCCCGCTTTTGTTTATAGATTAATTTCGTTTGTTTCTAAACAAATATAAATCATTAAAGAAGAACAAGCATACGCTTTTCGGTTTTTCTGCTTCCTGCTTCAGCTGTGATATTATAGTAGTATTTCCCCTCTGATATTGAAGGAATGTAATACTGAACAGAATGATATCCTGCACTTAATTCACAATCCAGAAGAGTGATAACTACATTATTCTCATCATCATATATTTTCAAAGTAACTTTAGAAGTTTTTGTCAGATTAAAACCAACAGTTGTTTTATTGTTCAGTTCAGTCGGTAATGTCTGTCTGAGTTCAATACCAGTCTGAAATTGACATGTTTTTGGTTTTATATTACCGCTGACAGACTGTGCTGACAAAATTGCTGGCAAAGTAAGTGCTATGACTAAAACGGCGTAAAAAGTAATTTTTCTCATTTTTATACTCCCTGATTAAATTTACATTATTAATTACAATATGTATGCCATAGCAATTTACCCTAAAATTTGAAAAAAACAGGAAATTTGATTTTAAAGATGACTAAATTTAATAGTTGAGATACTATATAATTAGTATTACGATTGCAGGAAATTGTTTAATATGAAAACAATTCAAATGGGTTTTTCCAAAATAAAAGATAGATGGAGAGATAAAATAAAACTTTAAATCAGATAGAGAAATCATGAAAGATATATTCCCTATTATTACTGCATCATCTAATCCGTATAAAAATATACAGATTAAGAATAATACTTAAGATTAAAATTTAAGTAATCTGCCGAATCCGGACAATGTCCGAAATTCAGCAAACTTAAAACTGCATTCTTTCCTTAACCTCTGTTTTCAATCCGCCTGAATCGGCAGTCAAATTATAATAATAAGTATTGCCGGATATTCCCGGAGCATAAAACTGAATAGTATGATTCCCGGCTGATAAATCGTCTTCAAGAAGCAATAAGACTACGGCATTATTTTCGTCACAGATTTTTATTGTAACCTTTGAATCGCTGGGTATTCTGAAATCAACAGATTTTGTTGTGTTAAGCGGACTGAGATTTCTCTGTATCAGCTCAATTCCTGTCTGAGGTTGAGATGTAACCTCTGGACCGTTTTTCATAACACCGCTGATTGATTGTGCAGTCAGCATTGCCGGCAAAACAAGCATAACTATTAAGACGAAAGAATAAAACTTCCGGCTTACGGTAAAGTGTTTCTTGTGATTTTGCATAGCTTTATAAAATAAGTTAATAAAATTCATATTATAGACTCAAATAATTTAATTTTCTATTTAAATTCTTTTAAATCTCAGGAGTCCTGCTGATGATTTATCAGAAATTTAAACAAATATATAAAGTGTTACTTTAAAAGTCAAGACTTATCTTCTTATTTATATATATGATACAAAAGTAACACTATTTATAGTATAAAAAAGAACTAATGTATGAAACTACC
>CAIUQV010000141.1 GCA_903901375.1 uncultured Ignavibacteriota bacterium | reverse complement strand
GTTTTGAGACAAACTCCTTGGAGGGGTACTGCGGAGCAGGGGGGTGGGTTCCTTCCAATCTCTTTTCGTGTCATTCGTGTCTTTCGCGGGAAAAATCTCTTTCTCTTAACTAAATTCTAACTCCTTTCTCTCCCGCTCTTTTTGGTGCTTTAGTGCTTTGGTGGTAACTCTCTTCTGCCTAAAAAACTCTCTTCTTCTAAATAATAATATTCCCGTAAGGAATTAATATTAGTAGCCACGAACATCCCCACAATCTATTTTCCCGTAGGGAATTAATATCAGTAGGATCTTTTCGTGTCTTTCGTGTCTTTCGCGGGAAATATCTCTTTCTCTTTATGGATTAGTATTAATGTAGTGGGAATAATTTGTAAATATCTTTTCGGTGAGCCACTCTTTCAAAAGTGATTTCGTTTGATTTTTTGTTGATTGTAATTCCTATTCTGTAATCTCCGTATCTTATCTTGAATTTATCTTTATATCCCTTAAGCTTCTCACTTTTGTCCAGAATTAATTTATCATCATCACTAAATACATCAGCTTCCATTTTTTCCCTGAATACTTTTGGAATATTGGCAAGTTCTTTCAGAAATGTCCTTTTGTAATTCTTATTCATCGTTTTTTGGTAACGAATCATACAGTTTTTTAGCGTCTTGTACACTCAATACTTCTTCATCATTTGCGGCATCCATTAGTTTTGATAATCCGTAGTTCTCAATAATCTCTTCAAGTTTTTGGAATTCTGATATTGGTATCTGGACTGCTATTGTTTTGTTATGCTCGTCTACTATGTAGTTTTTAATTATATTCATTTCCATTTCATTTATTTAACTAAAATTAAATTAATATCTATGATATATCAAGAGATAAATCCCAATACCATATTTGCATTCTCCTGCGCCCGTCAGGTATAACCACCTGTCGGCCCCCTCCCCAAAATTGTCATCCCCGCGTGCTTTTGGCGGGGATCTCAACTCATAAAATCTCTTAATCTCTTCTGCCTGAAAAACGCTCCCGCTCTTTTTGGTGTTTTAGTGTTTTGGTGGTAAAGTTCTTATACCTAAATAAAAATCAGTGTTAATCAGTCTCAATCGTCTCTTATCAGTGTGCCAATCTCTTTCTCTTAACTAAATTCTAACTCCTAAATTCTAACTTCTAACTCCTCGCTTTTATTATTGCTTTATTTCCTTTTTTATGTTAGTTTTCTACGTTACAGAAATTGCTTTATCTCATTTATTAACTTGTATGGTGTTGATTGAATTATGAGTAGGGTTCTATTTCTAATTCCGGTGATTTTCTTTTTGCTCCTTTTGCAGGGCGTTAATTACTCCCATGCCGCTTCGGTTTCTCAAAACTTTTCCGCTTACACTCACACACATTCCGTTTCTATATCTTTACCTTCTGATGATGAGGATACTTCTCACCATATCGTCTGGAAATCTTCTGACTTCCATTTTCTAATGTTTAAAAATCCCGTGCCGTGTTCCGAAACCGCTGACGATGCTTTACTGCACTGCGTTTCGCGGCATTCGCTTTCTAATACTAACAACCATCTCCATATCCTTTTCAGGAATAACCGTATTTAATCTTTTCTTTTGCTCTAAAGGAATGCGTTCGTGTTCTGCATTCCTGCGTTAGCTCTGATTTGTCTCTTATTTTTAAATTTTAAATTATATCACTATGAAAAAACTTATTTACACATTAGCTCTTGCTCTCATTCTGAACTCTGCATTCTACATTCAGAATTCAAACGCCCAGTGGGTTACAAGTTACAGTGGTATCGGCGCCACGTATTCTGTCTATTCTATCGCTTCAAGCGGTACTAATCTCGTTGCAGGTACTTACTCCAAAGGTGTGTACACTTCAACTAACAATGGTCAAAACTGGACTCAGTCTGCTTTTAATAACAAATCTGTTAAGTGTCTTGCAGTCAGCGGCTCAACTGTTTATGCCGGTACTAATGACCTGCTCAGCCCTGCGGGTGTATGGGTCTCAAATACTAATGGTCTTACCTGGACGCAAACTTCTATGAATAACAGGGTCGTAAATGCTCTGCTTGTTAATGGCACAAGTATTTTTGCCGGGGTTAATGATAACGGAATCTGGGTTTCTTCTAATGGTGGTACAAACTGGACTAAAACCACTTTCCCTGATATTTCCGTCAAAGCTCTTGCTATCAGCGGGTCTTATATTTTTGCCGGTACGGTTTCTTCTATGGTCGGTTATAAAGGGGTCTGGGTCTCCACGAATAACGGAAGCAGCTGGACATCCTTTACTGCGACTGCTGATAAAGATGTTTATTCCCTTGCTGTTAACGGCAGCAGTGTTTTTGCAGGTACCAGCTCTAATGGTGTTATTTATTCTAATAATTCCGGCACTAACTGGACTCAGTCTGCTCTGAATAATAAATCCATCAATTCTGTAGTGGTTTATAGCGGTAATGTATTTGCCGGTACTTTTGCTGAAGGTGTTTATCTTTCTACTAATAATGGCGTAAGCTGGATTCCCAAAAATCAGGGCTGGGTTTCCACTTCGCTTCCTACTGTCTATACTGTAAATGTCCTGAATAATTATGTGTTCGCAGGCACCGATTTCTTACCCCTGTACCGTCGTGTCTATTCAGAAAGTATCGGTATCCGTAACATCAGCTCCGAAATCCCATCAGCGTATTCTCTCAGCCAGAATTTTCCAAACCCGTTCAACCCAACAACAGTCATCCACTTTGGAATCCCCAATACATCTGTGGGACAAACATTCCTGTTTGTCGACCTCAAGGTCTTCGACATCACAGGTCGCGAAGTCCAGACCCTCGTTAACGAACAGCTCGCACCGGGCACATACGAAGCAACATTCGACGGCACCAACCTTCCGTCGGGCACATATTTCTATAAATTAACAAGCAGTACTTTTTCACAAACAAAACGTTTAACATTATTAAAATAAAACGTAACACAAACACATTATGAATATAAAATGGGTTAGCCTCTCGTCTAACCCATTTTTAATAACCAACCCCTGTTCTTTTTGGTGTTTTAGTGTTTTGGTGGTAAAGCTCTTCTGCCTGAAAAACGCTCTTGTTCTAAAAATCAGTGGTAATCAGTTTCTTTCTGTGCAAATCTG
>CAIUQV010000140.1 GCA_903901375.1 uncultured Ignavibacteriota bacterium | reverse complement strand
ATAAGCATCATAATGAACGTTATGTATCACCTATAGATTAATGACCATTTATTGAATCATTGATTTTAATAATTTATTGAATAAGTTTATTATGAAAACATCTTTCCTTGTTTTATTGAGTCTAGTATTATCTTTTAACTATTCTTATTCACAAAGTGGGTGGTATTTGCAGAATACAAATACTACTAATCATATTCTGTCGATTTCTTTTCCGAACCCTAATACAGGATTTGCCTGTGGTTGGTATGGAACATTATTGAAAACTACAAACGGAGGAGATAATTGGTTTTCTCTTAATTACATGGGCTCAACAGGATTTCAATCGATTGTTTTTCCAGATATAAATACAGGTTTTGTCTGTGGGAATAATGGTACCATTATTAAAACAACGAATTCAGGTTTAAACTGGACGACGTTAAGTACTGGTACAACTAATTTGTTATTAATCGAGGATTTTCTTGATGTAAATACTGGATATGTTGTAGGATATTCTGGCACTCTGCTAAAAACTACAAACTCAGGGATTACGTGGGTTGCTTTAAATCCGGGAACAACAATAAATCTATTAAGTGTTAAATTTGTTAACTCCAGTACCGGCTATATTTCTGGAGATTTGTCAAGAGTTTTGAAGACTACAGACGCAGGCGCATCCTGGGTAAGTTTGGTTTCAGGTTTATCGAATAACTTAGGTAAAATTGCATTTACTGATGCAAACACAATTTACGTTCCTGGTACAAATGGAATATTGTTTAAAACTACTAATGGCGGTACTTTTTTTACTGCCCAAAGTACAGGAAATCCGAATTATTTAATCTCGGCAAATTTTAAATCTGTCAATACAGGATATGTATCGGGCGCTAACGGAACAATTATAAAAACAACAAATGCAGGTTATAATTTTGTAACTCAACCTACCCCAACAGTTAACGAACTGCATTGGGTTTACTTTTTGGATAATTTAACTGGTTGGGCTTGCGGTTATAATGGAACAATTATCAAAACCACTACTGGTGGAGTTTATGTTCCTGTACCCGCAGTACCTGTTTTGATTTCACCACCTAACAATTCTAATAATATTTCCATGACCCCAACTTTGACATGGAACACTTCTTCCAATGCAACATCATACACGGTTCAGATTTCAACCACACCAAATTTTATTAATATAATTGATTCTGCCACTACTACCGCAACTATATACACTGTACCAAGTGGTAAATTAAATTCTACTATAACTTATTTCTGGAGAGTTATGGCAAGAAACTCAAACGGTGTTAGTCTATGGTCAACTGTATGGAATTTCTCTACTACTGCGGCACCGAATGCTCCGACTTTGGTTTCTCCTGCTAATAATTCTGTAAATGTCATTCTAACTCCAAACTTTACATGGAATTCGGTTTCGAATGCAGTAAATTATTTAATTCAGATATCCACAAGTGCAGGTTTTATGACGATTGTTGATTCAGCTACCACAACGACAACTAATTATCAAATTCCTGCGGGCAAATTAAATCTGAGTAATACCTATTATTGGCGTGTTTGTGCTTCTAATTCATTTGGAACTGGCTCCTGGTCTACTGTATGGAGTTTTTCAACTGCTGGTGCTCCATCTGTTCCTTTATTGTTGTTGCCGGTTAATGGTGCTTTAGCTGTATCAAAAACCCCTTTGATGGACTGGGGGGATGTAACAGGAGCTACAACATACAAGATTTTATTATCAACGGTATCAAATTTTATAGTAATTACGGATTCTGCGACAATATCACCTTCTCAGTATCAGGTTCCAGCTGGAAAACTTCAGGATTTGTTCACATATTTTTGGAAAGTTAATGCTTCAAATTCTTATGGCACGAGCCCTTGGTCTGAAACTTGGATGTTTACAGTTTATCCTGATGCGATGAAAGTAATTTCAAATAGAGTACCTGAAAAATTTAACTTTTATCAGAATTATCCAAATCCTTTTAATCCAACAACAAAGATAAAATTTGATTTGCCTGGTGCTTCGAATATCAGAATATCTGTTTATGATATAAAAGGTGCTGAAATTGAAGTCCTTCTCAACGGAAATGTGCATGGCGGATCATTTGAATATCACTGGAATGCTTCTAGATATAGTAGTGGTATTTATTTTGTCAGATTAGTTTCTCCCGAGTTTTCTTCTATAAAGCGTATGGTCTTAGTCAAATAATAAAGGTTTAATATACTTTCACAAAACATCAAATGCGCGAAAGCGCATTTGATGTTTTATGGATTTATATGTTTTACTTTTTATATAGTAGATTGATTATAATTATGATATTTTTGATAAAATTTAAAAACATGTCGATAAAAGAAATAATATCGTTAGATAAAAGAAGACAAATTGCGAATTTTTCTAAGGAAGTTTTAACTAAATTTGCTACTTCAGCATATTCACAGGAAGGCGAGGATATGATTTTAAGACGTATCTTCAATGATAAGAAATCAGGTTTCTTTGTCGATGTTGGAGCTTTTCACCCTACAAGATTTTCCAATACTTATTATTTTTATAAACGAGGCTGGAGAGGTATAAATATTGATGCTATGCCGGATAGTATGAATAAGTTCGATAAACAAAGGCCAAGGGATATTAATGTTGAAGTTCCAATTGCTTCAAAAAAGCACTCACTTAAGTATTTTGCATTTAATGAACCAGCTTTAAATACATTTTCTGAAGAACTGGCCGCAGAAAGGAATGGAAAAGACGGTTATAAAATATTATTCGAAAGGGATATAGAGACGTATACTTTGAAGGAAGTATTGGATAAGTATCTACCGGATGATGTTAAGGAAATTGATTTTTATTCAATAGATGTTGAATCACTTGATTTTGATGTGTTAATTTCAAATGACTGGAGTAAATATAAGCCTAAAATTATTCTAATTGAAGATTTGAAATTTGATGTTAATAATTTGTCAAAATCTGAAATAGTAAGTTTTTTGGCTGAAAAAGATTATAAATTCCTTGCTAAAACAGTTAATACTCTTTTCTTTAAATTAAATTCATTTATAATAGACGAATAGTCACCTCACTCCGTATATCTTCAGGTTACGGAGTTTAAGGTAAAAGTATTGACCCGTACACACACTTGAGTATAATTTCATCCTTAAATAATAAGTTTCTTTTCTTTCGGGTGCTGTGAATTCAATAATGCTTTGAGAATTTATTTGCTCCTTTCCTTCGAGTTTTATCACGTTTACCGCAGTGTCTGCATTCAAATAGTAAATTGCTATTTCCGAAAGATCACCGTCTGTATACGAGTTCCTTTCCAGTATTCCCTTGCTATACCCGTTGAAATTTATAGTGTCCAGTGTAAAATTCCTTATTAAGTACGTTGAACAGGTCCCGGTTATGCTGTCAATCAGTCCGGGTTTCTGATACAAAAGATAGTTGCTCGTTGCCGGATTCTCTACAGGACTTTTTGAACAGGACTCTGCCCAAATCATCCCTGAAATTATCAATATGTACATTATATACTTCATAGATCCTTTAACAAACTCGTACATTATATAGTTTTTTCTGATTTCCGCACGTTCAAATTCGCATTTTTGAGAAGTATTATAATATGGGGGTATAATTATTTTCACGATTCTATGGCAAAATGCACGTACTTTTGCGAAGTTTATATGTAGAGGGATTTTTTCAACAAATTATTTTTCAAAAAGTATGGCAAAAATATCAAATGTGCTGTGCATTATAGTAGAGGGGGGATTTTGCAAACACATTTTAATTAAATAATGCATGGGAAATCACCTTCGGAATTGTTTCTTATATGGAAGAGGAAACAGATATAATTAATTTAAATGGCAAAAACTCTTACTTTGATAGTTTAATGTATATAGAACAAATTTACAAATATTTTGCTGTGCAAGGGGGTGAAATACAATGTTTTATGGAAATGACTGCAAATATGTATAATATGATAAAGTGCATAAATACCTCTCTAACAAACTTTCTTCAAAACCTGCCTTAATCATTCATTAATATGCCATCGTTCTCCCATCGCCTTCCCATCGGTTTTCCATCGGTTAAACTTAACCTAACCCGGGTTTATCCCGGTCTGATCTCTGTCTTATTTAGCATGAAACCTTTATTCAGAATAAATACACTTTTTGTTAAACTAAATTAAAAACAACATTATGGGATTCGTAAAACCTGGAGCCGCAGGCTCCATCAGAGGAAAAGTAGGTGATAAAATCTACAGAAAAGTCAACGGTGAAACTGTCGTAGGTCAGGTACCGGAATTTATAAACATTAGTTATTCTCCCGGCTGCCTGAAATCAAGGTTCAGGTTCAAAGTTTCAGAAGAATTGTCTAAGGTCATTAAAAAAGAGGAACTCCTCTATGGTATATGGGATAAAATGAAACCCGTTGGAGCAAATAAATTTTCCAGAATTATGAAAGCAAATTCAGGAGCCGCTACTTCTGAAGGACTGAATCTTGGAAATGTAATTACTCCAAAACAAAATACTGTTCCGCATAAGTTCAGAAAGTTCTGTACAAAGCTCGGCAAAAAATCAATCGGATTAACAGCCGATTCCGTCTATGCTGAGATGAGAGTACACCGCGATAAATGCAGAATTCTTGATTTGCCGTATACTGCATATTTTATCGTATATCTTGGCAGGAAGAATAATCCCGGTGAATTTCCTGAATTCAAAATTAACTCTTTTGAAATAAACGTTTCTGAAGAATCAGCTGAAGCATATCAGCGTTATGAAATTAAATTTGACGAGCTATACAAGGATTCTATAAAGAAATATTCTTATGCTGTTGTATTTTTTGCTCTGGTTAAATTTAATAGTGATGTGAATAAATTTGAATGGTCAGAAACTCAGTCACTTGAAGTGCAACTGAAATAAATTATTCAATCAATAAACTTGTTCTTGGAGTCTGCAGCGGAATTGCTTATTTGGCGGAAATCTAAATAAACCGTGTACGGTTCCGCTGCTGCATTTAATTCTTTATTATTACTTTTCTGTTATCATTTTGGTTACTCTCTTCAGTGGTATCAGTTCAAACATTGAATTTGCATATGTCTTAATCTTATGTAGTTCTTTGCAGTACTTTCTGCTGTCGCTAAGTACGTACACTGGCTTTTTATTTATATTGAATTTTATTACCTGAAAGAAAGAACCTCTTTTGTTTATAAAAACTTCGTCGTTGTATCCGTCGCAGCCCAGTAGAAGAAAATCAACGCTCTTTAAGTGCTTAACCACATCTTCATCATTTACTACTTTAACTTTAAACCCGTTCTTCCTCAGACTTCTTGCCTGTATCATTCCTTCATTTTCGGGACCCGACTTGCATTGTATAACAGACGGATATATATTTTGTGTTGCAAGTTCCTGAAACAATAAAACTACCGTTGTACTGTTACTGAATAGCACTATTGTTTTATCTTTAAAATCTATTTTTCTTAATGCCTTCCTTACAGTTTTCCTGCTGACATTATCATTTGCCTTTTTGAAGTCTGTAAGGAATTTCAGATATTTGCTTTTACTGCCGGTATTCCTATCCGAGATTAATATCAAAAATGAATTTACAAAATCTCTCATCAATACCATGTTCTCTGTATCACTGTTCCTGAAGTCGTTCAGGTTTCTTCTTAAATTATTATTGAGCATTGTAATATCTTCTTCTGAATCTTTCAAATAATTTAAAATGGCATTATGAAGCTTTGATGTCATAGTTAATGAACCTGATTGCTTGTCTTTTTTAATTTCTTCTATATTCTTTTCAAACAGCAGTTGTTCATCAGACATTATTGGTAATTCCCTGTCCCTGATTTTAAGATTCTCCGATAAAAATTTATACACAGTTTTCTCTATTTCCTTGTTATCGCTCTTTCTGTTACCTGCTACATTTAAAGTTCTGATATCGTT
>CAIUQV010000139.1 GCA_903901375.1 uncultured Ignavibacteriota bacterium | reverse complement strand
CCATCGATAAAGAGGGCGAACACAATGCCTGATTAAGTTTATTTTATCAGGAGCATACGTTTAGTGTCGGTGAAGTCACCGGCTTCAAACCTGTAAAAGTAGATACCGCTTGCGAAACTGCCAGCATACCAGCGGACTGTATAACTACCGGCGTTCATCTTTTCGTTTACCAATACTGCTGCGACTCTGCCGAGAACATCGAAAACCTTCAGAGAAACGAAAGAGTTTTTTGGTAAATCGAATTTAATATTAGCCGAAGGATTGAACGGGTTTGGAAAGGCTCCGTATAGTTTATATTCTTTTGGAATTTCACCGGACATATGACTGATGGAAGTAGTAGGAATCCATCTTGCGGTTTCTGCATAGGCATTAGAAACCAGGCGCGAAACGATACTGTCGCTGCCAGAGCTGTCTGCACTTGTGTATGAATTGTTACCAGTGCCTGTCCAGCCTGCGAACCTGTACGTCTGACCGTTGTAAACAAACCTTTTTGAGTTAACTCCGAATGTGCAGTTTGAAGAAGAATCGTAGAACGTGTTGCCACCGAATGCATTGCCGACAGAAGAAATCAGAGCGATTTTGAACTGAGTTTTGTAGAAAGCAGTTAGAGCTGTGTTTGCATTGATGCTGAAACTGTGTGAAGTATCGCCAAAGTCAGACCAGTTTGAAAAAATATATCTTGTGTTAGCGTTAATGTTAAATGGTGATATTGCCTGTACGCTGACGTTTGCACCGTTCAGGAAAAACAAAGATTGCGGAGAGTTGTACTGAGTTCCATTCACTTTGAAGGCGGCAGAGCCAGTTCTGTTTGTAGCAATATTAAGCAGAGAAGAATTTACCATTAAATCAATGCTTCTGGAGTGAACGGGGACAGAGTTTGCATTGTTTCTGCCAGTGATAGTAAGTCTGTGACGGCGCGGAACAGTAACGTTTGTGAGTTTGATTTTCAAGAAAATAGAATCGGGATATGCGGAGATGGAATCTCTGTTTAGAAAGTTAACTGAAATATTTCCCTGCGAAGGGAGAGTATCGATCTCAAAAGTAAACTTAGTAGCACCAGAATAAGGACCTTTGATGGCGGGAATTTTGATAGTAGCAGTAAGGCTGTCGTTGCCTGACATATTCACCTGAGAATGAGAGAGCGACATAGCAAAATCAGGGAAGTAGCCAACGTAGCTACCGAAGTTATAATTTCGTCCGTCTGCCCAGGAAGCGATAGAAGTGTTCCCGATAGCAGAGACACTAATATAATGACCCATATACCCTGTATAATTCGTCATATTATCCGGATTAAACGGAGTAGTTGATACAGGTAAATCAGTAATGAAAGATGCTCCACCGTTAGTTGAAATTGTACCATAAAGCAGAGTCATATAGTTTTGCGGGTCAATTCTTGAATCATACCAGATAATGTAAACCTTACCGAATTTATCTACAGAGATAGCAGGCATCCACTGGTCAGTGAGAGTATTGTCGTCATTAAGTTTAAGCGGAGAGGACCAGTTGTCGCCGTAGTTAGTAGACCTAGTGAAGAAAATATCGGCTTTATCTGAGCCGCTTCCTTTTCCAGTATAAA
Source organism: uncultured Ignavibacteriota bacterium (assembly GCA_903901375.1). Classification (GTDB taxonomy): domain Bacteria; phylum Bacteroidota; class Ignavibacteria; order Tepidaquicellales; family Tepidaquicellaceae; genus CAIKZJ01. Next base: position 950 of record CAIUQV010000139.1, on the reverse strand, counting down.
CTATATAAACATTTCCTTTGTGTGGTCCGTAGCTGTTATCGGCAGCCATTTGTATGCAGCCATTAGGTGACACATTATTCTTTAAATTTCCGGGTTCAAGAAAAGTAGCGACGTGTATTTCCGGAGAGAAGGAAAGTCCACCATCCGTGGATTTTTTGATTTTAGTAAATAAATTTATTGAGTCGAAAGAATTGTAGCCGTAATATATGATGCCTCCTGTAGTTGAGGCAGATGGACCGATTGCCAGATACGGACAATAGTTTTGATTGGTATTAATCATAATTGCAGAAGACCAGTTTGCGCCCTGATTGACAGAGCGGGAGAAGAACAAACCCTGAGTGTAATACTGGAATGCAGTGTATAGATAGTTTGAATATGCTCCTCCTGACTGATTAGCACAGATGCAGGGTTTATCGTTGTTAGTATTGTAAATCAAATAATTACCGGACCAGTTGACACCTTTATTTGTAGATTTCTGAACACCGAATGAAGAGTATGGCCAAGGTGTGCCGGGAGTGTAATATGCATTACCGATGCTATCGAAAGCGAGGAAAGGGTCCTGGCTGTTAATCGCTGTTATTCTACTCCAGTTAACACCGTCGAGTGTATAATAACTTCCAAAAACGAATGAACAGATAGAGTTTAAAGGGTCGCGCGGATTAGTAGCGATAAACGGCTCTGCACCATCCACACCGAGGAAAGTATTGCTGAAACCATTGACGGTATGCTCCTGAGAAACAAAGGCAGTAACATTTTTGTTCTGAGCAGATAAAGAGCTGAATAAGAAAAACGAGAGAATCAGTATTAACGTTTTCATACATTTTTATTGTTTGAAAGAAGTTAGCAATAATCTTTCCAAATAACAAGTATAGATAAGACGGTTGAAAAGCCTTGGGATTACAGGGGTTTTCTTATGCCTTTATCGTCAATGATGTAGAAGATGTTGTTTT
>CAIUQV010000138.1 GCA_903901375.1 uncultured Ignavibacteriota bacterium | reverse complement strand
GACGAATTATACTAATTAAACGAATTAGAAATTATATTAGGCAATGAGAAAGAAAGATAATAGAACACGGATAAGAGACGATTGAGCAGATTTTCACAGATTGGAATTTTAGGTAGAAGAGATTTACCACCAAAACACCAAAACACTAAAAGAGAAAGAGAGTTTGCCCGCTAAAGACATCCTCCCAACAAGACGGCGGACCTGCGGCGAAAGACGCTAAAAGAGAAAAGATTGGCACACTGATTTTCACTGAAAGAGACTGATTAACACTGATATTTTTCAGGCAGAAAGATTTACAACAAAGGCACTAAATTGTAAGTTACAGGAATCTCAATAATTTTTGAAACAAATTGTGTGTGAAGGCAGTATTATGATTAATAACAAACTTTAATATTATATGAAGAGATTATTACTTCTGGCAGTAGTTTTAGTTTTTGGAAGTTCGGTTTACGGACAGCACAGTCACGGGTATGACGATTATTGTAATGCTTCAGATGGAATTGGACAAATTAAATCATTAAATTTGTAGAAAAGGAGATTTAAGATGTCAAAGTACAAAGTAATTTCATCAAAGGAAAAAGTTCTGATATTAAGAGAACTACTTGAAAACAAGGTTCCAATAAACCAGCTTGCCGAAAAATATGATATTCATCCAAACGATATTTATATCTGGAGGAAAAAGTTATTTGAAGGGGCAGAGCAGATATTTGATAGAAAACCCAGAGATAACCAAAAACAGGCTGCTGATAAGCAAAAGAAGCTTGAAGAGAAGATAAACAAGAAAGATGAAGTGATTGCTGAACTTGTGCAGGAGAATATATCTTTAAAAAAAAGTTTCGGTGGAGGGATTTAAAAGGAACATGGATAGAACCGGATCATAGGGAAGAGATTATGGATTATATATCAAACATAACTCATAAAACGGATATTAAGGTTAATCAAATGATTAGTTGGATAGGCATACCTAAAAGTAGATACTATTACTGGAAAGATAATGACACGGTTCCTGATAAGAGTAAAGCACTGATACCAAAAAGACATTGGATACTAAGCTGGGAAAGAGAAGCAATCATAGAATACGCTCTTCAACATATAGGCGAAGGATACAGAAGATTAACTTATATGATGATGGATGAAAACATTGTAGCTGTAAGTCCGTCAACGGTTTACAGGGTGCTTAAGAGAGCAGGGTTGTTGAATAAATGGAATGAAGTAAAACCTTCATTAAAAGGTACTGGATTTGTTCAGCCAACCGAGTTTAATGAGCATTGGCATATAGATATAAAATACATTAACCATAAAGGAATTTTCTTATTTCTGATAACAGTGATTGATGGATTTACAAGATACATAGTCCATCATGACCTGAGATTAAGTATGACCGAAAGAGACATAGAAATAGTTGTTCAAAGTGGAATAGATAAGTACTCAAATGCAAAACCCAGAATAATCAGCGACAATGGATCACAGTTTATATCAAAAGACTTTGCAGGGTATTTAAAACAGCTTGGATTAAAACACGTAAGAACATCTATAATGTATCCGCAAAGCAACGGCAAAATAGAAAGATTCCATAGAACCATTACCACAGAATGCATAAGGAAGAAATCAATGATTGACTTGAATGATGCAAGAGTTCAAATAGCAAATTATATAGAATTCTATAATACAAAAAGATTACATAGTGCATTGAATTATTTAACACCTGATGATTATGTTAAAGGAAGAAAAGATGACAGACTTAAAGAAAGAGAATCAAAACTAATTGAAGCAAAAAAGGTAAGATATGAGGCTGCTAATGTTAGTTAATTATTACAAAATATCTTTTATTAAAAGTCCAATTTCCGCTGAACCAATACAGTACCGTCTTGATAGCTATATCCATTTATATAAAGTATTTTTCTGCTCTTCAAAATAATAGAGTCAGTATTTTCGGCTGTTATTTTCATTCCAAGTGTTAATCCTGAGGGATCACTTGGATTATAATAAAAATATTTTGGCGTTGTAAAAATATTACCTTTTTGTGAAGAATTAAAGTCTGGAATGGGTGGATTATTGTAATAATCATATGGTCCGTTTGTTTCCACAGTATTATATCCAAACCTGTCCTGTGCACCAAAATTATGATAAACGGTATCAAATGTAATTTTTGTTCCAATTTTAATATTGTATAGTTTATTAGTATCATTCACTAAATATGGATTCATTGGGAATGGTGTCGTTTTTGCATAAAAATTCTTTTCAAGCGGGGCATTTGCCATCCAGTATGCATACCAGTAGTTTATTTCTCTGTTTGTCTGACCTAAAAATACAGTATCTATATATCGATAATTTGAAGTATCGCCATTATCAATTACAACGTATGCTGAATTTACAGTTTCGTAATATACCATTGACCAATCTGAGTGATATCCTCTGCCGTTTAATACATCGTCCCTTCCTGCTTTACTATCTAGAGTATTAAATACAAAGCTAATATTTCTCGATGGATTATTGAAATTTTCGAACTCTATTAAGTACTTACCAAATCCGTACACACCTTTGCCAGTTGAAACAACTTCACTGAAACAAGATGCTAATCGTAAATCACTGTTATCTGTAGATTGAAATAAAATTGAATTATTATATATTTCATAACCAACAAACCTTCGGTGAATTGGTCCATTAAATATTAAAAATCTTCTATTACTATCGTTAAGGTTTGTGGATTGCCTGTTTAAACCTTCAAACGGAACTGTCAACAGTCTTATATTTGTTCTGCCTAAAACTGTTCTGGTTATTATTAAATCCCATTCTGCATTTGCAGAAACAAAGTTTAACATAAAAACCGCTATTATTAAAAGTATTTTCTTCATTTTTAAATACGTTTAAAATTCGTAAAATAAAACGGCGAAGGAAGGGCATAGCCCCGCGACTAAACGATGTGGTAATCTTTTTTAGCGAATTTCTTCGCCGCTTTTTTAATTATACTTCTTTTATGTTCGATCTTATGTGTTTTATCAGGGTCCTCTGATAAATTCTTTTAAACTTTTCATTTCATTAGCAATATCCTTTTTACAATTATATTATTATTAAAATTAAACTTTAAGAAATATACACCGCTTGAATACTTATCAAGCGATAACCTCAAATTGTATATTCCTGTGTTTCTATTTTCGTTAAGCAATGTAGCAATGTTTCTTCCCAAAATATCATACAAGAAAACACTGACATTTCCGTTTACCGGAATTTCATATCTTATGTTTGTTTCGCTGTTAAACGGATTAGGATAATTCTGATACACTGTAAAAGTATTAGGAACACTATTAGTAATATTTCCCACAGAAACTACTCCATTAGGGTTATAAACGTAAAGTGCTGCTCCACATATCCACAAATTCCTGAATTTATCTTCCCTAAAATCTCCGAAGGAAGCACCAATAACTGGTGGATTGCAGTTTACTAAAACAGTATCATTAAACCTGAATAGCCCATTCTGGCTTCCAAACCATTTTGTATTCCTGCTGTCATTATATGCAAATGTAATTGTTCCGCCTACTATTCCGGGCCAAACATCATTATACAAAATCCATGAATTATTTATTGAATTATATTTCGCAGCATATGCCGTATGAAAACCCATCCATTTATCTCCGTTAAGATCAACTGATATACACCTTACACTATTAGACGGTATTCCCGAATTAGAATAATTAAAATTAATAAAACTGGTATCATTAAATCCAATTATTCCATTATAACCTGTCGCCATCCATTTTATGTTATTTTCTAATGATACTCCAGTAATTAAATTAGTTTGAATTTGAGAATTGTTTGTTTTGAAATATGTCCAAGTTGTGTCATCATAGTTTATCAAACCGTTTCCGAAGGATGCCATCCATTTTACGTTTTTATTATCAACCGTTATTGTGTTTATTCCTAACAATGTGGAGGTGTCATATACAGTCCAGTTAACGCCATCGTATCTTCCTATTCCTTTATCTGTTGATATCCAGATAATATTTTTCTTGTCTACTGTAACTGACCATACTCTGTTGCTTGGAATATTCGAGTTTAGTGTATCAAATACTGTCCAGGTATTTCCTGTCAGTTTTGCAAGACCGTTAAACCCTGTTGAAACCCATTTATTATTTAATGAGTCGAATGCTATATCAGTTGCATCACTCACCTGATTATACATAACCCACTGCGGCTGGGCTTCTATCACTTGTACAAATATCATTATTAAAATTACCGATACTACTGTTTTCATTATTTTAATGTATTTTAATTTATTATCAATTATCATTTCGTTAATAAAATCCTTTTTACAATTATATTATTATTAAAATTAAACTT
>CAIUQV010000137.1 GCA_903901375.1 uncultured Ignavibacteriota bacterium | reverse complement strand
CTCCAAAGAATTTGAAGTATGCCAGTGTTCTGTTGCTCGATAAATTCGGGTTTAGCGTAGTGTTTGCCTTATCCAGTAAATATGCGTAGGCGTTTTCGTCTGTCATTTCCGTAGTTTTTCCTATCAGGTTTGGAAGTACAAACCTTGTTCCTACGTGGAAACCAACTGCCTCGCTGAACTTTAATGAATAAGATGCATTCAGACCAACGCCGTTCCTCAGGTTTCCTCTTAACGTTGTGAATGTTTCTGCACTGCCGTTCACTGTCTGGTAATACCTGCCGGTTATTACTGTGAAATTATAGTCAAGCCCGAAGTTGAACGAAGAGCGGTTTCTGTTATCCGTGTAAACACCAAGCTCGATGCCTAATGCAAGATACGGCATGTTTAATCTGACGTTGCTTATGCCTGTTGTTTTTGTTGCTGAGCCGTATCCGTATGGATAAGGCGGGTTTGCTTGTCCGTTGACAGTTCCGCCTGTAATGTATGCAGCAGCTTCGTCATTCACAAAATGCGAGTAACCGAATGTAATGTAATTACGCAGCTGTGTTCTCTTCGCATTGTACACTGCAAACTTAACATTCAGCGCTGTACCAAAACCTAAACTTGCACCATAGTCAGTAAAATTCCAGAACCCACCGATGCCGTTCTTTGCCGCAAGGTCCATTAATGGAAGTTCGAACGAGCCCGAAGTTTCTATAGTGACTAAAGGTTTCTTATTTGCAGAAGTTAAAACCTGCTGCGAATAAGAAATACCCGTGATGAAAGTCAGTAACAATATTGCTAAAAAATATTTTCTCATAACCTTATAAGATTAAGTTAATAATTCGTTTTCTTAAACTAACTTCAATAAGAATTACAACTTACCAAGGAATAAAGATAGCCCACCGAAGAACTTGAAATATCCCAGTGACCTGTCGCTTGATAAACTGCTGTTCATTGATGTGTTTCCTTTGTCGAGAAGGTAAACCGCCGCATCTCCGTCTGATAATTCAGATGTCTTTCCGAAAAGGTTTGGCATCACAAAACGTGTTCCAACGTGGAATCCTACAACATCGCTGAACTTGTATGAATAGGAAACGTTTAATCCAAAGCCCGACCTGACGTTTGAATTCAATGTCGTGAATGTTTCGCCCTGTCCGGTTATTGTCTGATAGTATTTACCGAATATCACACTTAAAACGTAGTCAAGACCGAAATTAAATGAAGACCTGAATTTCCTGTCTGTAAAAACGCCAAGTTCGCATCCCGCAGAAACGTAAGGAATGTTCATTCTCATATTGCTGATACCGGTAGTATCTCTTCCCGGTTCGTAAGGTAACCCTGTATTTGGATTAATGTGCGGATATCCCGGATGAACCCATCCGCCTTCTGAATATACAGTAGCTTTGGTTTCGTCGTTCACAAATTGCGAATATCCTATTGTAAGATATGTTTTTAATTGAGTTCTTTTTGCAGAGTAAACTGCAAACTTTACGTTCAATGCACCGCCAAAACCAGTGCTTGCGCCGTAATCTTTAAACTTGTAAAATCCGCCAATACCATTTGAAGCTTTTAAATCCATTATGGGAAGTTCGAATGAGCCGGATGTTTCGATAGTTACAAAAGGTTTTTTGTAGGCAGTTGTTAAAACCTGCTGTGAGTAGGACGTACTTGTGATTAAGAACGCTACTAATAAGAGTAGTGTGATTTTTCTCATGACCTATGTGTTATAGTTAATAAAGTTATTTAATTAAAAGCATTTTCTTTGTCTGCGTGAAGAAATCATTACTCTTTCCCGTTAAATCCCTTACTACTATTTGGTAAAAATACACACCAGAAGGCAAATTGTCACTACCAAATTTCAGTTTATATTTTCCCTTGTTCTGGTATCCGTTATAAAGCATATCAATCTCTTTTCCGGTTACGTCAAATACTTTCAATACCACATAACTGTTACTTTCTATTTCATACGAAATCGTTGTCAGTGGATTGAATGGATTTGGATAATTCTGCTTCAGCTCGAATGACTTTGATACTTCCGTATTTTCATTCCGTACACCGACAGTTGCAGGATTAAACTTCAGTATTTTTCCGTTTTCTCCGAAAGCAAAACCATGCTTCTTGTCAGGAAAAACAATATCGTTTATTACGCTGGAGTCCGGCGTATTAAGCTGAACAAATGTTCTGCCGCTGTCTTGCGAATAAATAAATGTACGCGTATATCCTAACGACCCCCATCCGTCTTTCATATCTCTGAAAGCAAGGACGGTAGGCAAACCGAAAATCTCAAGCGAGTTGTATTTCCAGGTCTCACCTGAGTTTGAAGACGTGATAGTACTCGCCCCGTATTCAAAGTCACCTCCGAAACCTAATATCCGTAATGAATCGAAGAAAAACATATCCAGATTCGGCTCGGGCGAAACAATGTAAGGCGTCCACCTCACTCCTCTGTTTGTCGTTCGCCAGATAATCCCCG
>CAIUQV010000136.1 GCA_903901375.1 uncultured Ignavibacteriota bacterium | reverse complement strand
GCAAAACTCAGCGCCGCAGTTATCACACCTATCATCATACTCGGATACCAAATATTCACGTCGAGCATTGCAAGCGTAAACCCCACTACCAGTGCATCTATGCTCGTTGCAACGCTCAGTATAACCAAATTCTTTCCCTTCGATGGATTCTCTTTCTGCGATTCCTCTTTCTTAAAACTTTCGTGTATCATCTTTATCCCGATGTATGCAAGCAGAATAAAAGCAATCCAGTGGTCTATAGATTCTACGTACGCCTGTATACTGCTTCCCAGAAACCATCCTATCACAGGCATCAGAAACTGAAACAACCCAAAGTGAAACGCAAGTCTCACTGTTGAACGCATATCCTGCATAAACGCAAGTGTTCCCGCACCTACAGAAACTGCAAACGCGTCCATTGCCAGACCTACTGCTATAAGGATTATTTCAAGCAGTGACATTTATTTCTTCTTCTCTTTATTCTTCTTCCAAACATCAATCATTTCAAGCGCCTTCTCTATTCTCTTCAGCCGTGTCTCGGGTTTCTTTGCATCCAGTACCGAGTTCACGTATTCTTTCCTGTGTGTAAAAGACATCTTCTCAAACGCATCCGTCAGCTTACTCTTCTTCAGTGCCTTTACAAAATCATCCGGCACCTCCACAGTCCTTTCTTCCGTATCCTGTTCCAGCTCCACATTCACGTAATCCCCTGCTTTCTTGTTTATCTTCGCACGAATATCTTTCCTCAGCAAAAGCGGATACCCTTCCTTCATACCCATCGGAACAAGTGAACCGCGGTACAGCTCTCCGTCAAACTTTACTTTCACCTTCACTCTCGCCGCACCAAAATTCTCTTTCACGTCGTAAGGAAAGATTACGTAAGTCGCATCCATATTATCGTGCTGAAGGAGTTTTGCTTTGAACTTAAATTTTTTCATATGGAGTGTTTATTAAAAAAGCACACAACCTTTCGACTGTGTGCTTTAATTTTTAAAGAATTAAAACTTTACTGATTTGTTCGGAAACATCTTCTGGAATTCCCTTTTCTTTCTGTTCTTCCAGTTTCCTTTGTGGTAAGCATAACCCGAAATTAAAGGCATTGCAATCGTTGCCTCGGCATACACCATCTGCTCGTAAGTTGTATCAACCTTACCCCACGAACTCGCTTCTTTAAGCGTCGAACCGGAAAGCGCTCCGTCTCTTTCGTCAGCAACAGTAATCTGTATCGCATACTTATGCATAGGCACTTCCTTCTCAAGCACGTCTGCCGCTACAACCACGTCCTGCGTGAAGTTCTTCGGCACTCCGCCACCAACCATATAGAGTCCTGTTTCAAAAGCTTCGAGTTTAATCTTTGTCAATTCAAGAAAATCCTTTGCCGAATCAAGCGATACGTGTGAATCAGGATTATGAAACTGATGATGCACAAAACCAAATCCCGCTGAGCAATCCGAAAACGCCGGAACAAAAATTGGCACGTTATTCTCGTATGCCGCAAGCACAACTGAATCCTTATTCTTTCCGTACTTCGAAAGATACTCACCCATATGCCAGATAAACTCACGCGATGAATAAGGACGGTGTTCCAGAGCATCACATATTTTTCCAATCGTAAAATCACAATCGCGCAGTTCTTCCTCATCAATGTATGTGTCATAAATCCTGTCAATCATCAAATCGCGAAGCTCGTTATCATCCACAAACTGCGTTCCCATATAATGCTTAAACCCAAGTCCTTCGAAGAAATCCTGATCAACCATTATTGCACCCGTAGAAACTATCGCATCAACCATATTATTCCTCACCATATCAACCACCACATTCTTCAGACCTGCCGAAAACAGCGAACCCGCAAGACAAAGAATCACTGAACAGTTTTTATCTTCAAGCATCATATCGTAATACTTCGATGCACGATACAAATTCCTCGCCTGAAACGCCATGTTTTTATAAGAATCAACAAGCGGCACCACATCAAATGCCTTTATATCAATATGTTGAATCTGTTCTCTTAAAAAATCTTTCTTTTCTGCCATAGTATTGTTTAAATTTAATTAATATATAATCGTAATGAATAGCGTTCAATTTAATCAAATTAAATTAAAGCAAAAACTCAAATAACTAATTCCTCCTTGAAGTTGTACCTAATCTATTACTTCACTTTTTCCCAGTGTTTTTCTATCTCTTCGAGTTTGGAGAAATCATTAATGTAAGTTTCGAAATATCCGCAGGAAGTGCAGACATAATCTGTATAATCCTTTAAAGGAGGAATAATCATACTTTTCAGATTGTTAATGTACATCGCACCACGGGAATCGAAAGTGATTCCGGTTTTGCTCATGTAAACAGTTTCCTGCGAACATTTAGGGCATTTCCCTTCTTTCATTGTCTTTCCTTTCTTTATAATGTACCAATTTTATTAACTCAGACACAAAAATCTATACTCTTATCCGTGCGGATAAAACTTCCGCAGAAAAAGGTTCTTCCTGTCCTATCTTCTGCACAGTGTCACAAAGTCACAGTAGCGGCAGTTGTTTTTATCCTCTGTCTGAACGAATGGTTTTTCCGTATCGAATATTTCCTCAAGAACATTCTTCAGTACTAATCCGAACTTTTCCATTTCTTCTTTGCCGAGTGATGTGTCGCTCACTTTAATCAGTTCCTTGCTCAGGTTTTTCACGGGATAAAGTGCGGCATTGTATTTCTTATCCGGCTCATTCAGATAAAGCAGATAGGCATAAAAGAGCGTCTGGAAGTTTGCCTTATAATCCACATTGTTTCCAAGTGATTCCCAGAACTTCTCTTCTGACTTATCGTTAAGTTTATGCAGTTTTGCTTCGCCTGTTTTATAATCAATCACCACGGAGCATCCTTCGCTTTCGTCTATCCTGTCAATAATCCCGCCAATGTTCACTTCCCTGTCTTTACCGTTCACTTTCACGGTGAAACCTGTATACAGCTTTTCTTCCAGTGCTGTTATTTTAAAAGCCTTTCTTTGTTTTTCCTGTTCGAGCAGTTTCCTTACGAGCTTCTGTATAACAGATTTATAGAGTATATTCCTTCCCTTTTCGGTAAAGTTAATGTTCTTCAGTTTCTTCTCAGTGTTCACAAACCCGCTGAACACTTCATCGAAATCATTATCAACTAAGTTTATTATATCATCTATTATTTTCCCTGTGATTGCAGAACCCTTATAAGGCAGATAAAGGTTATGCATTATTCCGTGAAACACAGAACCGAAAGTAGCCGCACTGAATATCTCCTCCACTTCATCTTCTTCCTTCAGACGCAGAACTTTCTTAAGATAAAACTGAAGTCCGCAGTTAATGTAGCCTGTCAGGTCAGTGGGCGAAAACTTCTTAATCCCGGCAAGCATCTCTTCGTTCATTGCCTCTGTTTTTTCTATCACGATTTCAGGTTCGGATATTTCCCCCGTTTCAGGACTTACTATAATGCTCTCGTACGATACGTTAGGATTATTCTTCACGAGTTCATTCTCAAGCTGGAGAATGTACCTGCTCTTTTCTTTCACTTCATTACCTGTTTCTGTATTGTAAAACAGATACACGTTCTTTGCTTTTTGAATAAGGCTGTAAAAGTAATAAGCATTCACGGAATCGTTTTCCTCATAAGTCGGCATTCCGAAAGTTTTCCTCAGCGAGTAAGGCACGTAGCTTAGTCCGTGCGAAGTCGGCGGCATAGCACCTTCATTCATTGAGAGTATGAACACATTGTCAAACTCAAGGTTTCTGGTTTCAAGCAGTCCCATTACCTGAAGTCCTTTCAGCGGCTCGCCTGTAAAGATAACGCCTGACGAGTTTAGCAGCTGCATCAGCATATTCCAGAATGTAAACTGTTCAATCTCAATCCCTTCAAGCTTCACTGCGTCCGCAAGCCTGTTCAGCTGTGTCGAGAAATTATAAAGATATTCAAGCTGGAAAACCTTGTAGTCATTATTCGTTTCCTGACTGCCCTCAAGCCTGATTGCGAGTGAATTAATGATGTCGTCCAGATTCCTGATTGTTTCGTTCACGTCCGCACTTACATAGAATATTTTTCTCAGCAGTATCTGAATTCCCTTCTGGTCGAGTTCATTCAGGAATTCCTGACTGACATCTATGTAAACGATGTTGTTCTCCTTTATTCTTCTCACGAAGGCGAATATTTCTTTTGCGGAAGCAAACTTGATGTACGGATGCATAAGCAGGTTTATCACGTCTTTGTAATAGAACTTCACTCTGCCGTCTTCAAATATCCTGCCCGTATGCAGTTTACGTATAATACCGACGAAGTTGTAAAGCGGTGTTGACTTCAGCGGAAGCCCCATAGTAACGTTCACGTTTTCCGGTTTTTCCGGCAGTGCATACAGCGCCGGTAAAAGCATAGATGAATCGGGAATAACAACGAGCGTCCTTTCTGCATCAGCATTTCCACTGCTGAGAAGTTTACCGAGTTCATTACCGAAAGCTTTCATCATCCCCGTATTCAGCGGTGCACCTGTCACCTTAATATTCTTCTGTGCAACGGCAAGCGGAAACTCCGGCTCGGGTATCACGCCGCCAAGAATCCTGCTGAACTTTCTAATGTGTTTTCCTGCTTCCTGTCTTGCATCGTCAAGAAAATACCTGTCTGCATCCCAGTACACTTCCGCCCTGCCTGCTGACTTCAGGAAGCTGATAATAGCTTCCTCACACTTATTCAGTGAGTTGAAACCTGCAAAGTATATTTTCTCAAATTCCGCGAACACATCCTTAGTGCCGGTGTTTTCTGCTATCGTCCTGATTGCAAGACCTTCGTATGCAATTCCTTTTTCCGTCAGAGAGTTTTTATAGTCGGAATAAATATCGTACAGCTTATCCCAGATATTCAGGAATCTTTCTTTGTATTCATTCCCTGCATTAACCTTCAGCAGGCTTCCCCAGAAATTCCTTGCGTCTTCGGTCAGCTCTGCGGGGAAAGTATCTTCAATCTCTTTCTCGTCCTTCATCACTTTAAAAAGACGCGACGCATCTGCGAGGTATTTATCTATTTCGTCGAAGTCTTTCACCAGCACTTCACCCCACGAATAAAACTCATCGAAAGGTTCATCCGCAAAGTGTTTCCTGTACGACTTATACAGCTCCATCACAAGCGTGATATTATCAGCAAGTTCAAGGTCAGAAAACCTCACGATGAACTCATTAATACTCATCACTGCCGGCGACCACACTGGTTTTTCCAGCATTGCCGAAAGTTCTTTCCTGAAATAAACGCCTGCCCTGCGTGACGGGAATACCACAAGCACTTTTGAAAGTCTGTCTTTATCCGTTTCGTAAACTCTTCCTGCTATTTGCGCAATAAAATTATTCATCGTCTTTTCCTCCGTTCAGGTGTTTAACACTCACACTGATTTCATCTTTAAAGTCATTTATGTACAGAAGATACTTATCCACTTTTCCGTACCCCATTTTCTTCAGCACATTAGCGTACAGATTCAGCTGTTCGCCGTGCTTCTTTTCTTCGCGTCCTGTTTTGTAGTCAACAATCACTGCATTATCTCCTTTCAGCATCACCCTGTCAGGTCTCAATATTTTATTGTCGGGAGTCAGTATTTCAGATTCCGACCTTACTTCGTACGTCTCGCCGAACCAGTCCTTCGTATCGTCTGATTCAATCGTCTTCACAATCAGGTTTCTGAATTTATCCTTTTCCGAAATACTGATAACGCCTTCCATTAGTCCTCTGTTCAGAGCAGAATCCACGTCATCTTTGTTAACGATGTACGAAAGTAATTTATGAACCACAACTCCGTTATCTGTTTTAATCTTCATCCTCTCATTCTCAAAGACTTTAAGCTTTCTGTAAGAAGGCCTGATGAAAAGCTTTTTATAGTAAGGGGACGAATTAAAATCATTCAGTATGGAATACTCATTCTTATTCTCTCCTGCAGTGCTCTTAATCCTTTTGCCGAGCACGAGTCTGTTATCTTTAATCTTTTCGGGATAGTCTTTCTCAATCACAGCCTTCACAGTGTTTGCGATGGACTTTCTTGACTTCTGAGGAACATTAAGGTACAGGCGTTCTTCCGGTCTTGTGAGCGAAACGTACAGCATATTCACGTTATCGAGCTTAATCATACGCGACTCTTCGTAATAGTCAGCGGCAAAATGCGTATCCTTTATTTCTTTCGTTGCTTTCACAAAATACGCCGAGGCCCTGTTAAACGGCTCTGCATCTGCGGAAGCCCATATTCTGTCCTTGTTCCCGCTAATCTCCACTTCCCAGTTTGCGTAAGGCACAATCACAACCCTGCTTTCAAGTCCTTTGGATTTGTGTATCGTCATCACTCTCACTGACTCTGAATCTTCAGGAAGGTTTATCGAAAGTTCATCTTTCTTCTTTTCCCAGAACTCAAGGAAAGAGTTCACGTCGGAATCCTTTTCTTCTGAGAACTTAAAGACTTCATCAACGAACTTTATGATGTACGGGTCTGCCTGTTTGTTAATACCGAATATACCAATGATATGTTCAACGAGTTCAAACACGGTCAGGTTATAAAGCACGGGCAGTCGTTTAGGCTTTTCATCTTCCTTGAAAAACTCATCGGGCATCTGCTCTGTGAATAGTTTCCCGTGCAGCTCTGCCGAGTCACAGAATATTTCCGATGCAGATTTACCGGTGTGGTTCATCAGGTTATAATAGTACAGCATTTCAGTCCTTGCGAGTTTATTCCTGCTGTTCCCGAGAAACTTCAGAGTGCTGACAATAAAATTAACTTTCTCTGAAGTGCTAAGCAGAAGTGAAAGGGACGAAACAACGTTGTACCCTGCCTTTGTGATTACGGCTGAAATGCTCCTGCTGTCCTCTGCTGAGCGAACAAGCACGAGTATATCGCCGGGTTTATATCCGTCGTCCTTTAATTCGGAAAGAATCTCCGTTACTCTTTTGCCGGATTCTTCATTCGGTGAAACGAGAGCATCTTTCACGTAGTCGAAGAAATTTATTTCAACGTATCCGTCATTCTTCCTGTTGCTGGTTTCCTGCCGTGTGACACTTTCCGCGTAGGACTCAAGCAGGTATTCATTGTCGGAATCGTCGTCTGCCTTGCTGTAGAAGTTTTTCAGCGACTCAAAGAACCTGTTGTTGAACTCAACGATTTCCTTATGGCTTCTGTAATTCACGTTCAGAGTATCTTTGTGTATAAGTTCTTTAAAAGCCGCAAGGTCTCTTTCCACGCCGTTTAGCAGAAGCCGCATATCGCCGTTTCGCCATCTGTAGATAGACTGCTTCACGTCTCCCACAATCAGCGAATTGTATTTCTCGCTCAGAGAGTTCACGAGCAGAGGTTTGATGTTATCCCACTGAAACTGCGAAGTATCCTGAAACTCATCCAGCATAAAGTACTTCAGCTTAATGCCTGCCTTCTCGTATATAAAAGGAGAAATATCATCGCTGATAAGCAGACGCAGGAAATTGTTTATATCGGTTGAAAGCACGGTCCTGTTATACTTCCTGTACGAATCAAGGAATCTCAAGAGGTCTCCGAGAATCCCGATGTTATACACAGTCTTAAAAATCGCACAGGCAGTCCTGTAAGAAGTATATTCAGTCTCGAAGGCAGAGACAATCCTGCCGAACGTTGACATCACATCTCCGCGTACGTTCGTATCCACTTTAAAGAAGCCCTTATCGCTCCTGTAGTTTTTCATCAGAGTGTCGGATGGCTCTGCAACCTCATTCTGCAGCTTTTCGCAGTACTTCAGCACACTGGAAACTTTTCCGCCTGCGAGAGCGTCGTAGGAAATACCCTCACTCTTCAGCAAATCAATAATATGTGCAGATTCTTTTTTCAGGAACTCTTCAAAAGAAAACTTAACGGTCTTTATTCCTGAAATCAGGTTCAGCATCTTATCTTTATCGTCGTAAACATCGTCTTTGTACATCAGTTTTCTGTTCCAGAACTTCTCGCTGATAATCTGTTTTCCGAACTCTTTAATGTCTGCGTCAATATTCCAGGTTTTCTCTTCGCCGAGCTGATAGATAATGTAGTCTTCGATGTATCTTGTTAAAGTCTCGTCTTTGCCAATGCTGTCGAGCAGTGAATTGGTAAGGTTTTCGAGCACCATATCGGAATCGAGTTCCAGTCCGAATCCGGCAGGCAGTCCGAGCTCCCTGGCGAACGACTTAATTATCTTAATACAGAAACTGTCAATAGTGCTTATGTTAAACTTTGAATAGTCGTGGAGAATACTGCCAAGAATATCCGCCGCCGACTTTCTGATGTTCAGCTCATGTACGTCCACTCCCCTGTTCTTAAGTTCGGCAAGAATATCCTTCTCCAGCTTTTCATCTTTGCCTTCGGAGAGATTAATCAGGTACTCCACAACCCTGTTCTTCATTTCTTCGGTTGCCTTATTCGTAAACGTAATGGCAAGAGTGTGTTTATAATTATCGGGTGCCGCAAAAGCAAGGAGCAGGTATTCCAGCACGAGTCTTCTCGTCTTACCCGAACCAGCCGATGCCTGAAATATGTATAAGTTTTTTCCCATATATTATTGATTCATATACAAACTTACAAAATATTAGAATTAAAATATTATCATTTCGTGAGAATTAATTAATCCGCACACAAAAAGAAATGCCTATATAAATACAGGCAGTAAAATTCAAACTTCATTCATTTACAGTGATTAATTTATATTGCTAATTAACAGACTTTTGCATAAGTTCAGTTTAAGGGATAATTTTATTAAATTAAACAAATGAAATGAAAAAGCACATTACACTTTTAGCTATTCTCATTGTTTTAGCCGCACAGGTCTCATTCTCTCAGAGTTTTCAGAGCGGCATGAATCAATCGGGGAAAGAAGTAACACCAACTGTTGTGAATGTTTCCGAACTCCCGCAGTCGGTTATGCTCACGGGCGAGAACCACACACAGGAAAGAGGCAAGCTTCCTTCGGACAGGTACACGGGCGACATAGAATCCCGCGTTAAGGCAATGGAAGACAGGCAGACGGACGGTCCCGGTTTAAACCTGAAGGGTTACGCCGGTCCGAACAAGAACGGCTGGCAGCCTGCGGATGCGGACATTGCGGCAGGTCCTTTGCACATAATGGTAGTAACGAATGAACAGTTTCATATATACGGAAGGAATAATTCTTTACCTTTGATTTCGAGCAACACACTTCAGACCTTCTTCAACAGAGCAGGAAAGAACGTCTTCGACCCGAAGATAGTGTACGACCCCTGGAGAGGCAGATGGGTAATGCTTGCATTTGAACACGACGGAGTGCTTGCATATTACTGGCTTGCAGTATCACAGACAAGCGACCCGACGGGAAGCTGGTGGGTTTATCAGTTAAATGCACACGTAGACGGTTCAACGACAACATCCAACTGGGCAGACTATCCCGGACTTGGAATAACTTCATACGACGCACCTTCAGATTCAACTTCGATTATAATCACATCAAACCAATACAGTCAGGCAGACGCATTCCAGTACGCTAAAATCAGAGTACTGAAAGGCAAACAGGTTTATGCGGGACAGACAGCCGGCTGGTGGGATATGTGGAATATGACGGACGCTAATTCAGGAAAGTCATTCACGGTAAAACCCGCAGTACAATGGTGGTCAACGGCATACGGCACGGCATACCTTGCCAATACGTATGGCGGCTCGAACAACTACTTCACAATCTGGAGAATAGACAAACCTTTATGGTGGTCAGCAACGGGCGGAATCACACTCGTAAGACAGGCAACAATCACAGTCAATGCATACGCAGTACCGACGAGCGTGAAACAGCCGGGCGGAGTGACAGTTGACGCAGGCGACTGCAGAACACAGGATATAATTTTAACAAGAGGAACGAATTCCGGAGGTACGGCAAAGCTCTTTATGTACACGGCATTAACCTCAAAATATGTATGGACTGCAACAGACACAAACAGCGTGGTTGCATACTACAAACTAAACGTAACCGACAACACAGTTGACGCACAAAACTCAGTAGGTGCCACCGGATTCTGGTACACATATCCGAAAGCAGCACCAAGCTACAAAGCACCATTTAACAACGACACGGCATTCGTATCATTCATCCGCGGCGGAGTGACACAGTACAACGAATCCAGAGCCATTGCACACGACAGGGCAACAAGTTTTGGCGGCTCGGTATTAATACAGGCTTCGGGAACTGCACACTACGGCAATTTCCGTTTCGGCGATTATTCCGGTGCTTGCATTGACCCTCTGCAAAACGGAAATGCCTGGGTAGTTTCGATGAGAAACAACAACTCAAACTGGGGAACAGGAATAGGATACGTCAGCACGGCGGCAATCAGCGGTATTTCAAACGAGAATGAACTCATTCCGGCGAAATACACATTAAGCCAGAACTATCCGAACCCGTTCAACCCGACAACGATGATTTCATTCGGTCTGCCGAAATCAGAACAAGTAATAATCAAGGTTTACAATTCACTCGGCAAGGAAGTAGCAACGCTGATAAACACAAACCTTCAGGCAGGCAATTACAAAGTTGATTTCGACGGAAGCAGTCTTACCAGCGGAATATATTTCTACAAAATGACGGCAGGAACGACATCTCTTTCAAAGAAGATGCTTCTGATAAAATAATTCTTACACACCGGCGTTCATCTCAGAGAAGGGGACGCCGGTTTTTTAAAAGCTAAATCAAATGAAAATGAAGAGACTGTACATATACGGTTCAGCACTGTTAATCGCACTCGGACTGGTATTCTTTTCGATGAAGTTTGTTTCGTCGGGGGAAGCGGCAGTAAAACATTCCAGAGACACTATTCAGCAGGGAAACGGACCCGAAGTAGTGAACCCGAATTCAGCGGACGTTAAAAAGTGCGGCGAGAAGCATAAATGCTGCTGCTGTAACAAAGGCGGCGAAAAGAAATGCACAAAGGAAAACAAGAACGGCGGAGACGTTGAGATTGGCAAGAACCCAAACCTGAACGCACCGGACACGATAAAAAGCAACATAGTTCCGCAGGAAGATAAAAAGTAAACCACGATGTCAAAATACATAACAGCGGCAGCAGTAATACTATTGTATGCATTGCCGCTGTTTTCACAGAATACCTGGGTCAGTCAGCCCTCGGGATACACGGAGAACTTCAAAAAAGTAGTATTCGCAGATTCACTATACGGATGGATATCGTGCGATTCAGGAATGGTAATACACACAACGAACGGCGGACAGAGCTGGACAACACAGCTCAGAAATCCTTCCGATTACATAAACGACATCTTTTTCCTGAACAGACTAAACGGATGGTTAATCGTATGGCGTGTAACGGGCGGAAGAATGAACTCACTCGTATATTCCACAACGAACGGCGGCGGCAACTGGACGGCGATAAACTACGCGGACTCATTAACACTTCTGAACTCAGTATATTTCATAAGTCCGCAGAGCGGCTTCATCGGCACAACGTACACATCGAACAAATCAATACTCCGTTCAACCAACGGCGGCACAAACTGGTTTCCTGCAAACGTTGACACAAACTTTGCCGCAAACTTCCCCGTAAAAACAATCAGGTTTATGAATGCAAACACGGGATATGCGGCAGGCGGCATACTGGACGTATGCGGAGTAATCTGGAAAACCACAGACGGAGGAAACAGCTGGACATCCAATTCAAACGGCGGAGAGCCGAACAACTCAATCGGCTTCCCTAACCAGAACACAGTAGTAATATCGGGCGGCGACTACGAATACGGAGCGAGTGTCTGCTATTCGGGGGATTCGGGTGCAAGCTGGCATTACTATTTCACGGGATACTTCGGAATCGGTTATTCACTCTCATTCAGGACAGAAACCGAAGGATGGATAGCGTCGGGGTTTTCGCGGTTGTTATTAAAATCAACCGATTCGGGATTAAGCTGGACGAGCACAGACACGCCTGACAGCACATACATATATTCGCTCGTATTCCCAAACCAGAAAACGGGCTGGGCAGTGGGAGACAACGGAGCAATACTCAAATACACGGCAAGTCCGATAGGCATCAGCAATACGGGAAGCACGTTACCCGCGTCATTTTTACTGGGGCAGAACTATCCGAACCCGTTTAATCCGGTTACAAAGATAAAGTTTTCGGTACCGCCGTCATTGTCATCCCCGCATGGAGTTGGCGGGGATCTCGTTCAATTAAAAGTTTATGATGTTCGTGGACGGGAGGTACAAACACTGGTTAACGAACGGCTGAATGCGGGAACGTATGAGGCAACATTTGACGGTTCTTCTTTGAATAGCGGTGTGTATTTTTACAGACTTACTACTGAAGGGTTTTCGGAAACAAGAAGGATGATATTATTAAAATAAGAACAAGAAAAGAGACGCACCACTGAGTCCACAGAGTATGCACAGAGGAACACAGAGAAGTGAGAATAGTTATTGGTGTTTTTCTCTCCTTCCCAAGGTCTCCTTGGGAAGGCATTTTTAAAGTATTATGAGAATTAAGAAATATAATATGAATAAAGTAATGAGGGTTATCAAGGTTTGTTTGAGCGTGTTAATTTTGTTGTCATTTTTGCAATGTAACAAACAGAAAACTTCGAATTGCAGTGATATAAAGATTCAGTTGTTGTTAGAGGATATTTTCAAGAAGAAAAAGTATTTTCCCGGAGGTACATTCCAATTATATAATCCACATAATTCAAACAAACATACTCTACCAGATACCTCTAAGAGTATAGGATATTTATATTCTTCCAATATAAAAATTCCTGACAAAGTGTTTTTTTTGCATTGGGATGTAGATACAGGAAATAATGATCCAGACTCTATAAAATTAAATGTAATTAATGACCTTTCAATTAGAAAAGATATAGGTACTTTTACTGTAGGAGTATTCCTTTTGGAAGTAAATGAAGATACAACAAAGTTAAAGATAGAAGTAAATCATGGAATAGGAACAAAAGCTGATGTTAAGGGCGTTTTAAATTATTCCTTTGATGAGAAAAATTGCAAATGGAATGTTTTGGATTCGACAATAACTTATTATTAATTTTAGTCGGTGTAAAACATTTATTATCTTTTTCTCTCCTTCTCAAGATATTCTAAGTATTGATTAATTATGTGGGATAGTATTGCTGAGACAGATGGGGGTTAATCGTCGTAGCGGATGGAGGAAGCGGAGTGGTCTTTCTTTTTCTCGGCGGGGACGAAATCGAAGAGTTCCTCGAAGAAAGTTTCTGACCATTCGTATTTATTCTTGAGTTCATTGAATTTTATGGCGGCGACGAGGAGGTATGCTTTTTCTGCTTCGTACTTTGCCTGCTCTGCCCTGTAGTACTGCCTGACCCTGAGCGGGATGTACGAATCACCGTTTTCCTCTTCGACAGTTACGAATTTTGTGCCTGAGTAGAATCTTTTATCTCTTGTAAAACCGAAGGCTGTTTCTTTATAATGCCTGTCTGTAATGAATACGCAGAAGACATCGTATGGGGGTTCAAGTTTTCCGGGAGCGGCACGCAAGAGCTTAAAATCGAATGTGATGTCTGTAGCTTCAATCACAATATTCTTAACTGAAATCTTATTAAAGCTTGCGGGAGTGATTCCCAGACCGGGAAGCATTCTTTCGTAAGCGACAAAATCCTTATTGCGAATCATAAGTCTGGTATTATCGTTCAGACCTTCCACGTCAATAGATTTCCAGAACTCTCTAATCTTAGGGCATCTGCGGAGTTCGTGATTAATTCTTTGCCTTCTTGAGAAAACCTTTCGCATAGTTTTCACTTTTACGCTTTTTGTGTTGTACCTGCCCGGAGCGCGGGAGATATACGTCTTTCCATACCTCATACGCGAAATGAAAGTACCGAATCTACCTCTCAGGTATTCAAAAAAGCCACCCTCAAAATATGCCATAGGTTAATAAGAATTAATTAAGTATAAAATATGAAATTATTATGAACAAATTAATGGAATAAAAAGAAAAGCAAAATATAATTCCGGAGAATTGACTTGACAAACAAAAGATATTTTATTATATTTGTAACGTAAACCTTCAGAGGGAACAAATTGGGCTAAAGAGAGGTACAAAAGCCAAAACCCTTTGAAAGTACCGAAAATCTACATTTCTAAAAAAAGAATCAAGAAAATGGCGTGTTGGTGGCGTGAAAATAGCGTGAAACTGGCGTGAATCTGACGCGAATCTATACTTGTAGAATACTTTGAGCATACTTAGAGCGTGCTATCAGCATACCTAAAAGAGACCAATCCGATGACAAAATCGGAGCATTTGCGGGGAAATTTTTGACCCGGGCGGGGCAGAATCGGGGTTGATTTTTATGCATTACTGATACCTGCTTTGGTGCCTTCCTGATCCCTGCTAAATGATTGCAGGGAGAGCTTGGGAAGGAGGAGACTGGCACACTGATTTTCACTGAAAGAGACTGATTTTCACTGATTAGAGAAAAGAGAT
>CAIUQV010000135.1 GCA_903901375.1 uncultured Ignavibacteriota bacterium | reverse complement strand
CGCTACGCTTTTCATCAAATTAATTTACAAATTTTCATTAGTATAATTAATGCAAATTATTTTCTTACCCAAAAACCACCACAGGTTCTCTTTCAAGCTTTACCTTAAACTTATCATAAACACTTTCCTTTATTCTTTCAGAAAATTTAATCAGTCCGCTTGCAGTCCCTCCTCTGTTCACAATCGCTAAAGTATGTTTACTCGACAACCCTATCCCATTTTCTGTAAACCCTTTTTCAAAACCCGCCTTCTCTATCAGCCAAGCCGCTGATATTTTAAACCTGTCTCCCGTTCTATAACTATTTACTTCAAGCTTTAAACTCTTGCAAACAGACACAAAACTTTCAAACTCACTGGAATCTAAAACAGGATTAGTAAAAAACGAACCGCAGGAATGCGAATCACCGTCGCTTTCATCATACACCATAGACTTTTTTCTTCTTATGTTCATCACCGCATCTCTTACATTATTTAATGAATAAATCCCGTGATAAGTTCCTAAATAATCATCCAATTCTTTATACTTTATCTCAGGAATCCCGTTTGCATTCAACCTGAAAACCACTTCCGTAACTATAAACCTGTTTTTATCACCCGACTTAAACCTGCTATCCCTGTATGAAAAACCACACTCCTCATTACTAAACTCAACAACCTTCAAAGACCGAACATCAATCGCCTTAACACACTCAACAACACTTGAAACCTCCGCACCATATGCACCAACATTCTGAATCGGCGTAGCACCCACACTCCCGGGAATCCCAGACAAACACTCAATCCCCGAATAACCCAGCGAAACAGAATAACCCACAAAATCATCCCACCGCTCACCTGCTTTAACAGAAAACAAATCACCCGACTTTACAATACCCTTTGTATTAACATAAACAATCACCCCGCAATAGCCCTCATCCGGAAAAACAGTATTGCTCCCCCCTCCAAGAACGTGAAACGGAAGCCCGTGCCCAACCGCATAAGAAACCGCATTCAGCAAATCCTTATCCGTCCTGCACTCCACAAACATATCCGACCCACCACCAAGCTTTATAGTAGTAAAATCAGAAAGCCTAACACACTTAAAATCAATTTCACCCATAGACTAAAATAGTATTTTAAAGTAAAGAATAATATTCAGTATTTTAGTTGTTCGTTGTTAGTTGATAGCTTGGGTAGGTTCACGGAGAACACGGAGGAGTCACGGAGCACACAGAGAAAAAGATTTTTCATCAAAGTGAAAAGAAAATAATGGAACGCGGATAAGAGACGATAAGAACCGATTCCCGCAGATTTTTATTCAGGCATAGCGAAAAGAGCTTAATGAATTATTTTTACCACGAGAGTACAAAGAGCACACAGAGGAAGAACATTTTCGGGCAAATGGAAAGATTTGAATATTAGTGTTATTAAATTATTCTGATTACATGTATTCTATGCGGAAAGATTTACCGGGTTTTTCTCTTGGCTTTTCCGGTTCACGGGTTTTTACCGGAGGTTTTTTACCTTTGACGTATATGCCGCCTGTTTCAGACCATTTGACGGGTGTATTGTATTCATCAATCTGAATGATTGCAGGAAAGACGAGAACTGTGTTATAGTCTTTTATGAATGAGAAAGCTTTTTTGGGAACATCAAAAGAATAACTTGTTGTTTCATCGCGAGAGAAGGGTCCTTCTTCGGAATACTCTTCGAGCATCACGTTTACTGACTTTTGATCGCTGTCAGGATTCACTGGATCTTTTGCGTGAATCAATGCGATGAATACGTACGGCGGATTAAAGTCTGCATAATTTTCATCGTATTTATTTTTGTTTGTGCTTCTGGTAGTAAAGCTGAAAACCAATTTGTTTTCGTCAAGATGAACTATGGGAGAATGGATGAATAAAGATTCGGGTATGATATTAAAGCCGGAGCTGATTCCACTTGATTTAAAGGATATGTGATTATACTTCAGTATT
>CAIUQV010000134.1 GCA_903901375.1 uncultured Ignavibacteriota bacterium | reverse complement strand
TGCTGACGGGCTCCAGTGTGTTTGAGATTGACTTCGAAACTTTTTCAAGATTCTCTTCAGGGTTTAAATATTCAAAGTCGGATTTAAACTTCAGGTTCTTCGCAAACTTTTTCCTGATGTCAAACTTTATCAACACAGTTTTATTCTGTCCTGCAAAAACATCTTTAAGGTCAATGATTATTTCATCACCGAAAATTTCGTAAGGGTATCCGTAAACTTTGCTGACAGTGAGAAAATCGGATGGGAACTTCACGCGGATTTTGGAATCCTGTCCCGTCAGATATCTTACGCCTTTCAGCTCGCTCGCAAAAATTCTTGGAATCTCTTCGGACTCTTTTATGTAATAATAATTTCCTTTGCCGTAGTCGGCAATGTCAGCCATAAGGTTTTCGTTAAAATCATTCCCAACGCCAAAAGTGGAAATTGTAATCCCGTACTTGCGGCTCTGCTCTCTCACGAGGTCGTTGATTGCCGCGCGGTCGGACACACCGCGGTTTGCGATGCCGTCGGAAAGCAGCAGCACTCTGTTCACGTAGCCTCTGCGGTATGTGCTTTCAACCTGCTTGAAGCCCTTCAGCATTCCGCCGCTCAGGTTTGTGAACCCGCCCGACTGAATGTTCGAAACGATTCTTTTGATGGAAGACTTATCTTCAATCCTGCCCGACTCCAGCACAACGCTGACGTTGTCGTCGTACGTCACGATAGACACGTAGTCATCGTTTTCAAGCTCATCGATGATGTGCTCAACAGCTTTCTTTACAAAATTAAGCTTGTTCTTTTCTGCCATCGAGCCGCTCTTATCAATCACCACAGACACGTTCAAAGGCGTGCGCCTGATTGCCTTGTTCGAAACATCACTGCTCTTCACCTCAAGGTTCAGATAAACATTGTTGTTGTCGAAATAATATTTATTGTTCAGCTGCGATGAGAAAGTAATCGGGTCATCGTTAGTAACGGCTTTAAAAACCTTCCCCTTGAATACATCACGATTATCCTTTTGAGTACTGCTCACAGTCAACGCTGCAAAGATAATAGAACTCAAAACGACAATGATGATTAACACCTGGGAAGCGCTTTTCTTATATGAATTTTTCATATTCAATAAGTTTAAAGTTTATAAATGTTAATCTTTAAACTTCAATATCAGGAAAATGTTTCCGGAGGGAAAAAGATAGCGAACACAAACTAAAAACATGAGTAAAACTCCCGTTTCTTAAAGGTCCTCGTTCCCAAACGCGAAGCGTTCGCTCTTAATCCGCCAGCGTGAGAAAGGTTTAGCAATCGCAGTAGGAAGCGGTGACTATGTTCAGAATTTTAAAATCAAAATGGTGTTGAACAAAGAAAAATAAATATGTAAGTTAATTATAATTCTATCATTCTTTCAAAAAGAAGAAAAAGAAAATTTAAATGAGGAATAAGCATTATGAAGATATTCTTAGTCATTACTTTATTGTTAGTAGCAGTAAGCAGTAATGCTCAGTGGGTACAAATGAGTAATGGAATGGGGACTGACAAAGGGGTTTATAGTTTTGCCACAATTGGAAATAATATTTTCGCTGGAACTTGGAGTACAGGTGTTTTTCTCTCTACAAATAATGGAACAAACTGGACTCCCGTTAACAACGGATTGACCAATCAAAACGTTAATACACTAGTTGCCTCTGGAGGTAACCTTTTCGCTGGTACTTATGAGGGAGTTTATATATCCACAAATAATGGTACAAGTTGGAGCATAGTCAATAATGGATTATCGAATATTATTGTTCGTTCTCTTTGTGTTTCTGGAACAAACGTTTTTGCTGGTACCGGAGTTGGTGTATATCTTTCAACAAATAATGGTTCTAGCTGGACTTCGGTAAATAACGGTCTAACAGCATTAAATATGAGAGCAATTGCAGTTTCAGGTATAAATATTTTTGCTGGTACTGTTGGTGGGGGTGTATTCTTATCAACTAATAACGGAAGTAATTGGACTGCAATAAACAATGGATTGACAAGTCAATATATTTATTCCTTTGCAGTTTCAGGGGGAAATATTTTTGCGGGCTCTAATAGCGGAGTATTTCTTTCAACAAATAACGGAATAAACTGGGCTGAAGTCAATAACGGACTAACAAATCTATTTATTAATTCATTGGCAGTTTCAGGTACAAATATTTTTGCGGGAACACAGAATGTACCTTCTGGAGGTTCAATATTCTTATCCACAAATAATGGAATAAACTGGATACAAAAGAACCAAGGAATCAATGTGACTCCAATTATTTTATCATTGTTGATTTCAAACAATTATATCTATGCTGGAACGGGAGGAACTTCTGTATACCGCCGCTCTCTATCCGAAATCATCGGTATCCAAAACATCAGCACAGAAATTCCACCAGCATATTCACTCAGCCAAAACTACCCGAATCCGTTCAACCCGACAACGACGATAAAGTTTACCATTCCCAAAGTGTCATCCCCGCATGATTTAGGCGGGGATCTCGTTCTGTTAAAAGTCTTCGATGTCTCAGGCCGCGAAGTAGAAACACTCATAAACGAACAGCTTCAGCCTGGCACCTACAGCACGCAATGGAATGCCTCGGCATATTCCAGCGGAGTTTATTTCTACAAGATTGAGTCAGGCGATTTTTCAGAAACAAAGAGGATGTTATTAATAAAGTAACACTAGAATCCTTCATGCAGATAAAGAGCAATCCGCTGAGGCGGAGAGATATCAATTCATTTTTAGTTGAAAATAAGTAAAGTCTCATGCTGCATTATATTTAAGTTTTGTATCTTTTACTTTCAATTTCAACTCTTCAATCAATTTTTTTCTTAAGGTTATTAAC
>CAIUQV010000133.1 GCA_903901375.1 uncultured Ignavibacteriota bacterium | reverse complement strand
GTACTGCAAGCGCACAATTCAACAAAGCAGAGTTAAATTTCTTAAGAACCCAGTTCAAGGTTCAGATGAACGGTGATGCTTTAGTCGGCGTCAGAGTTGACGGTATGCCTAATACATACGGTTTACCTTCAGTAAAAGACTTCGTAAAAAAGTTTAAATCATCGAACGACAAATCAACAAATGGTATCACAGCCACATTCGTTGATATTGGCGCAAGGTCAATTTATGACTTATGCTCAAACGGTTCTCCTCAACAAATTTGGCAGGATCCTGCTACACCAACAAATATTCATGCAGTATTTGTTAGCAGCCCTCCGGGAGACCCAAGTTTTGCAGTCAGACTTGCAAAATACTACCTGTCAACTGACAAAGGTGCAACATGGACTTTCGTAGCTGATGTACCTACAGTAAGAAGCGGTTTCCCAGCGATCGACGGATTCAGCGATGGAGCAGCCTTAATCGTTAACCACAGCACAGACGGTGGTGGAGCAAACAGAGGTCAGGCATTCAAAGATGCAGCTGCTGGTCTTGGTTCTTTCACAAGATTAGATGCACCTGGACAAAACGGTTACATTTGGCCAAGAGCAATTTCAACAACAAACCTTACTCTTGCAAATAAATTCGTATTCATCGGTTCAATGAATGGTTCAGATACAACCAGATTAAACGTTTGCACAAACGTTGACGCTACACCTGGAACATGGTTAGGCTGGACAACATTCCCATCCGATCAGGCAGAAACTTATGCACTTGGAAGAGGAACAGATGGCAGAATCGGTATTGCTTACAAAAACAATGATGGAACACAGGTTTCAAGTTATGCTGATATGTGGTTCATGGAATCAACAAATAACGGTACATCATTCGGTACACCTGTAAAAATATTTGATGCAAACTTTGCAACAGATAGTTTAGGTCCTATCAGAGGCGTTGGTATTACATACAAAGGTAATGCACCTGCAGTAGTATTTGAAACTGTAAAACAAACAGAAGCCGGAAGTTTCTTCCCGGGCGCACCTGCAAAAATCAGATTCTGGTCAAATACTTTACCTGGCGCAGATCCAAACAGAAGCGTTGTAGTTGCTGACACTGGCAGAGTAGGATATCATCCATACATTGGTGTTAACGACGTTCTGTCAACATTAGGTCGTCCAAATATCGGTGTATCATCAGACGGTAATGCATTATTTGTTGCCTTCATGGTACCTTCAGATAACGTTGGTGGTGCAGCAGATACAACAACATTTAGTGATATTTGGTTAGCAGGTTCAATTGACGGTGGTTTAACATGGCCTCAGCTTGCAAAATTAAATGCTGCTACACCTATTAGAGACTGGAGATACGTAAGTGTATCAAAATGGAACGATAAAGTTGGTACAGATTACTATTGCAATATGGTTACCTTAAAAGGTTACGTACCGGGTTCATTCGTAAATGGCGTTGGTAATGGTGAATCAAATGAAGAATACTGGAGCATCAGAGCAAAGGTATCATTCGTTGCAATTAATCCAATTTCATCAGAAGTTCCTGCAAATTATTCACTTTCACAGAATTATCCAAATCCGTTTAACCCAACTACAAGCATCAAATTTGCAGTTGCAAAAGCAGGTTTTGTTACTTTGAAAGTTTATGATTTATCAGGTAAGGAAGTTGCTTCATTAGTAAATGACAATCTTTCAGCTGGAACATACAACTATGCATTCGACGGTTCAAAATTATCAAGCGGAATCTATTTCTATACTATCAGAGCTAATGATTTCTCAGAAACAAAGAAAATGATGTTAATTAAATAATTAATTGATAACTTTTAATTAATAAATTTAAGCAACCCTCGAGAGCATAAAAATATGTTTAAGAGGGTTGCATTTTTAAAAATAAATCTTATTCGGAGGGAAAAATGAGGGATAATACAATTTTAAGGATTATTTCCCTTTTTCTATTTGCATTTTTGCTTATCATACCAATAAGCGTTTTTGCTCAGTCAACCGGTTCTATCGGAGGCCGTGTTACTGACTTAAAAAACGGTTCTCCTCTTGTTGGAGCAGTCATCAAAATTGATGGTTCTAATATGGGTGCGATAGCAGATGATAACGGAGAATATGTTATCCTAAACGTTGATGTTGGAAACTATACTTTATTATGTTCTTACATCGGTTATGAAACTAAAAAAGTAACTGGTATTAGGGTATCCGTTGACGGCAGAACAAAGGCAAACTTTGAACTCAATACTACAGGCGGAGAAATTACCACAGACGTTGTGGTTATTGAAGCCGAAAGAAAAGGTATTGATGTCGAACAAAGTGGTAGAATTATCGAAACAGATAATATTAAAAACTCCGGTACGCGCGGTATTACAAACATCGTCTCAAAAACAGCTGGTGTTGTTCAGGACGAAAGAGGTGGTTCTATTAATATTCGTGGCGGCCGTAGCAATGAAAGTGTTATAATCGTTGACGGTGTTGAAACTACAAACCCGCTTGACGGTTCTTCAAGAGCATTCGTTCCAAATAACCTCCTTCAGGAAATCACAGTTCTTACTGGGGGTTTTGGAGCTGAGTACGGTAACGTACTTTCCGGCGTTATCAACGTTTCAACAAGAAGTGGAACTGATAAATTTACTGGTTCTGTTGAAGCAATTACAGATGAGTTTGCCGGAAGATGGATTGATACAAAATCACAAGGCTACAATCTTTACAACGTAAACCTTGGTGGTCCTATCATTCCTACTAAGGATTTAGCAAAAGTATTTAATGTATTCTTAAGTTATGAAAAGACTTTCCAGAGAATCACAATTGGCTCCTGGATTCTTGATAAATTACCAACTATCGTTCCAAATGGTGAACTTAGGGATAACGAACAGAGCACTCAGTCTTTCAACGGTAGATTAAACATTAATTTGTCGGAAATTAAGAACAGTAAAGTGCCTGTTAATTTAAAATTAGGTGCTACTTACAATTTAACAGACGGTAGAGTACTGTAC
>CAIUQV010000132.1 GCA_903901375.1 uncultured Ignavibacteriota bacterium | reverse complement strand
TTGCGAGCGGAATATATTACATCAAAATGACGTCTGATGAGTATACAAAAACAATCAAAGCCGTTCTGATGAAATAGAAATACCCGATATTGTGTCTGGGTAATCAGTAATTGTGTCGGGAATTTCTTTCTGACCCGTCAGGACGTAAGTCCTGACGGGTACAAGTATTATTTTAGAAGTAATAACTTCTTTGTTTCTTTGTAATTGCCAAATGTCAGCTGGTAGAAATAAACTCCTGATGTAAGATTACTTCCGTCAAATGTTGTTTCGTATGTTCCCGGTTGTAGTGATTCGTTCACGAGTGTCTGAACTTCTCGTCCTGTGACATCGAAGACATTTAGCAGAACGAGATCCCCGCCTAGACCATGCGGGGATGACACTTGGTGTACGGTAAACTTTATTGTTGTTGTCGGATTAAACGGGTTTGGATAATTCTGAAATAATTTAAAACCTGCAGGTATTGAATTTTCTATTTGTTTAATTCCCACACCGCCGTTTATTGATTTTATTATCGTTGAATTATCTCCGGCAATCCATCCCGTGTTTTCATTTACAAAATACACTGAATTGATTGTATTATTACTTGGTAATAAATATCTATTCCAGTTATTACCACCATTGGTTGTTTTAAATACAAAAGGGCTGGATATAACCCATCCTGAGTTTTGATTAACAAACTTAATGTTCTGTTTAAAATTGCCTCCAATAAGATTTTCCATCACCCAGTTATAACCGCCATTTGTTGTTTTGTAAACATTTTCTCCATTATTATTACTATTTGCCCACCCAATCCAACCTGTTTGCGCATTAATGAAGTACATATTGTTATGCATATTACCACCACCATAAGGAATAATAAACCAGTTGTTACCTCCGTTTGTAGTCTTAAACATTTCCCATCCAGAAATCCACCCTGTTTGTGAGTCAATAAACTGAAGACTTGTAAATTCAAACCATGAGCTAAATATACCTTTGTTTACCCAGTTTGCACCGCCATTTGTGGTTCTGAAAAGAGAATCATATGCCACCCAACCATTATTTATATCATTAAAATAGACAATTGAAATATTACTACCGGGAGATACTTTTGCGTTCCAGTTTAAACCGCCGTTTGTCGTTTGAAATAGTTTTGAACCCGAAACAAGATTTGAGCCCCCGGCCCAGCCTGTCTGACTATTAATAAAACTAAACGATTTTAAATTGCAATTTGTATCAGCAACATAATAAATCCAGTTCGTACCTGAATTTGTTGTCTTCCATACCATTCCCTTTTCACCAACAGACCAGCCGGTATTCGGGTCGATAAACTTTATATCAAACAATGAAGAATATTTTTCTCCGATTATTAATTGCCAGTTATTTCCTGAATTCAACGTTTTGAACATTTTTGCATTTTGATTGCAAACAAATCCGGAATCTTCACCATTAAAATATAATGCCGTATTCATAGTAAGTGATGTATCACGGATTGTGCTCCAGTTCAAACCTCTGTTAGTTGTTCTCGCACACTTATAATTATTAATTACAAATCCTGTGTTAATATTTGCAAAGTAAGCTGATACAATTGGACTTTGTAGATTGGTATTTGCAGACGACCAATTTGCACCTCCATTAGATGTCATAAAACAGTTTATGCTGCCATTAGATACATAATTAATTGAAACTCCGTTCTGGACATCTGAAAAATAAATTGATTTGAAATGATTATTCGGGAAACTGTTATTTAATAGTGTCCAGTTTACACCGCCATTAGTAGATTTATAGATTACTCCGGTATTATTTAAGTAACCGGCGGCAAAGCCAGTTTGACTATTTAGGAAATACATACATTCGTTAGTTAAACTACCAATCGTATTAAGTGACCAGTTATAACCGCCATTTGTTGTTTTACCCATTACATCCGGCTGAAAAAGCATAACACCATTATTCACATCAAAGAATTTAAATGAACTCGAATAACTAGTAATGAAGTTCCAGTTATTGCCTCCGTTTGTTGTCATAAATAAGCCGTCATCAACATAATAAGTATAACTGCTGTAAAAAGCAGTTGTGTACCACCCTGTTAGCGTATTTAAGAACTGAATTTCTTTAATACTGGAAAAACTATTCTGTGGCTGTAAATCCCAGGATATACCAAAATTAGTAGTATGCAGCAATGCTCCTGCATTACCGCCAGCCCAACCAGTGGATGAATTCGGATAAAAATAAAAGCACTTTATATCTTCACCGGTAGGAATAGGGTTTTGCCTTATCCACTGCCCGGTCGCACTCACTGCTGCGAACATTAAAACGATTAGTAATAATTTTCTCATAATGATATTTATATGTTATATTTTACCATCTTCAAACACCAGTTTGGGTACAT
>CAIUQV010000131.1 GCA_903901375.1 uncultured Ignavibacteriota bacterium | reverse complement strand
GTGGTAATTACAGATTTAAACGGAGATATAGAATATGTTAATCCTAAATTCTTTAACACAACAGGGTACACATTTGAAGAAGCAAAAGGAAAAAATCCGCGAATACTTAAATCGGATGAAACTACACAGGAAGAATACAAAGAACTATGGGATACAATCACTTCTGACCATGAATGGAAAGGAATTTTCCACAATAAGAAAAAGAACGGCGAACTATACTGGGAGTTAGCAACTATATCACCTATAAGAAATGATAAGGGTGAAATAACTAACTTCATAGCAATCAAAGAAGACATCACGAAAAGAAAAGAAGCTGAAGACGCATTACGGGAAAGTGAGAAAAAATACCGTGAATTAACAGAAACGATGAAGGATGTTGTATGGGTTCTTGACACTGAAACTATGCACTTTACTTATGTGAGTCCGTCTGTAGAAGAACTGCGCGGATATACTGCTGACGAAATAATGTCCGAACCGGTAGACGAAGCTCTTACACCTGAAATCAGGGAAGGGCTCAGGGCTGAAATCAGGGAAGAATCTGCAAGACTATTAACCGAAGGAAAAACATCGCAGGAATTTTTTCTGAGTGAAATAGAACAACCGCGAAAAGACGGGACTACTGTCTGGACAGAAGTTCTTACCAAATACAAATTAAATGAAAAAACAGGACGCGTAGAAATACACGGAGTCAGCCGGGACATGAGCAAGAGAAAAGAAGCAGAAAAAGCGTTGATGGAAAGCGAAATTCGCCTGAGAGAACTAAACGCAACAAAAGATAAGTTCTTTTCTATAATAGCTCACGACCTCAGAAGTCCGTTCAGTTCAATCATTGGATTCAGTAATCTGCTCGTTGACCAGATACAGGAAAAAGACTACGAAGAAATCAGTAAGTACGCAGAAATAATTTATACATCATCAAAACAGGTTATGGATTTGCTTACTAACCTTCTGGAATGGTCCAATTCACAAACAGGAAGAATGAACTTTAATCCCGAATATGTCGAACTGGTATCGCTAATAAATGATGTAATTAATTTATCGGATTACCAGGCAAGCCATAAATCTGTTTCTATAGATAAAGTACTGCCCAAAAAAGCACCTATACTTGCAGATAAAGCAATGATTAGCACAATAATGAGAAATCTGATTTCAAACGCAATAAAATACTCCCAAAAAGGTGATAGTATTATCGTTAAAGCTGAGCAAAAGGACAAGGAAATGGTGATATCAGTAACCGATAAAGGTGTAGGTATTGAAAAGAAAGACCTTGATAAGCTGTTCAGGATTGATAAAAACTTCACTACTCCCGGTACCGAAAAGGAAAAAGGAACAGGACTGGGATTAATACTGTGCAAAGAATTTACCGAAAGACACGGCGGAAAAATCTGGGTGGAAACTACATTAGGTAAAGGCAGTAAATTTTCATTCACGATTCCTTACAGACACTAAGGAATTTGCGTTAAACGATAAGCGATAAGCAATAGGAATTAGATAAACATTTTATTTTTTAAATAAATGTGATACATTCAGATTCTGTTTTTCTTGCATTTGGTTCTTAAATGTTGAAAAACATATTTTACTGCAATAAGTAAAGGGTATTAACATTATCCGTACTGTATCGTTATTAATAGAATTTTTATTGTTTATGAAAAAAGAAAACAGGAAAGCAAATAAAGACGTACCGTCTCCGGAAATTACAGATGCCTTGTTTAATAATCTTTTCGATGATGCTCCTGATGCGATGTTTATTGCCGAAATAGAAACCGGAAAAATAAAAGAAGCAAATAAGGCAGCTTCGCGTTTGCTCCTTTTGCCAAAGGAGAAAATTATCGGATTACACCAGTCAAAATTGCATCCTGATTTAAAAAGAAAAGATTCGGTAGATACCTTTGCGATTCGCATAAACGAAATAAACATAGATTCTTTCAACCGTCCGGTTGAGAATACTGTTATAAGGAAAGATGGTTCCGAAATACCCGTGGAAATACTGGCATCAAAAATAATATACAACGGAAAGCCTTGTCTTATGGGAACTTTCC
>CAIUQV010000130.1 GCA_903901375.1 uncultured Ignavibacteriota bacterium | reverse complement strand
TTAAGCATTTATTGCAGAATATTTCTTGATTAAATGACTTAAATCACTGTAAATACAATATAATTATAAATTATACACTTCTAATACAGTTCTAATGCACTTTTAATTCACTTTTAATTCACGTCCCAATCGCTTAACTTGCTGATAGCTCCATTACAAGATTGGCTTTTTGTTAACTTTTTATCATAAAACTATGGGCAATTTGGATAAAAAAATCCTGGGTATTCCACGCGGAAAAGTGGGTGAGGTTGTCTTTAAAAGAAGGAATAATAAAATTTATACTGGGCCAGCTCCTGAAGAATACAAGAAAACGACATCCGTTCGTCTTATTGCAAACAGAGGTCGCTTTGCAAAAGTAACCAAATTCTCAAACTTCGTTAACGGTAATCCCATTCTTAAACGTATCTGGAATAATACCAACGTTCATGGACCCGATTCTAACCTTAAAATATTCTCATATAATTATAGTTCTATCAGTACAAACGGTCCATCCGACTGGACTCATATCCTGCCCGCAAACGCTAACCTCATTATCGAGAACCCAATTCTTAACGATTATTCACTCTCATTCAGTTTTCAAATTAACCATTCATCAGATATGGTTCCAGAATTTTATGTCGTTTCGCTTCTCTATTTCAAAGACCCAATTGAAACATCCTCAAAGAAACAGCATCTGATTATTATGCCTTATGAATATATAGATTCCTTTCCTGAGCCGATATCAGAATTCAATACTTACAAATTTGAAGATAATGAAACGTCTTTTTCAATGATTAATGATTACAAAACCATTATGCTCTTTCCCGCAATCATATCCTTAAACAATAATACTTCAAACCCCGTCTGGGCTGAATGCGGAGGTATTTATATCAAAGGAACCAAACCCGATGTTCTTCCTCCACCCACAGAACAGCAAATAATGAAACTCAAAAAGTCCGTTTCTATTAAATATATATAAGGTTAATTATTATTCAGGCATATCTATTTTAATCAGCGTCAATCAGTTTAATCTGCGAAAATCTGCGTTCAATATATCAAATCAGTATAAATCATATTTCTTTCATTACTTCACTCTCAACTTTTTCAACTCATTGAACAGAGCCGTCTCTTTTGAACTCAGATTCTTTGGCATATCTATCTTTACCGTCAAATATAAATCACCATTTTCACCAGTTCTGCTGTATTTTGGCATTCCAAGTTTTGCCAGCCTGAATATTTTTCCCGCAGAACATTCCTTTGGAATATCAATCTTTACTTTACCTTTTAAAGTTTCAAATTCGACTTTACCGCCAAGTAATGCGTCATAAAGAGGAACGTTCAGGTCAGCATACAAGTCATCGCCTTTTCTTTCAAACACTGCATCGGGAATAACTTTAATGGTAATAAGCAAATCCCCTGCCTGTCCTCCTCTGATACCTGCACTGCCTTTACCTGCTAACTTTAAAACCTGTCCGTCTGTAATACCAGGTTTAATGTTTAACTTAATCGACTGGTTATTATAATTAAATACTTTAGAAGTACCGTTATAAGCTTCGTGCAAAGTAATTTCAATTATCGCTTGCATATCCTGACCTTTAGTCGACACACTTCTACCGCCACCTCTTCTTGTCCTTCCGCTTCCGCCAAAAAACATATCAAAGAAATCTGAATAACCCGAACCTCCAAACATATCTTCAAAATTCCCGCTGTACTGCTGATATCCGCCCTGTCCCTGATTTGCATACCTTCCCCAGTCAAATCCTTCATTACTACCGCCAGACTGCTGGTAGTTCTGCCAGTTAGAACCGAGTTCATCGTACTTCTTTCTTTTTTCAGGGTCGCTGAGGACTTCATTTGCTTCATTAATGCTTTTAAACTTTTCCTCTGCGGATTTATCACCCTTAGCTTTATCAGGATGGTATTTCAT
>CAIUQV010000129.1 GCA_903901375.1 uncultured Ignavibacteriota bacterium | reverse complement strand
GTCTTACAGGCAAATAAGATTTGTAGTATTTAGATGCAAAGTTATTTTAGAAGGAAAAAAATAACTTCTATTGCAAATTATTAATAATATAATCATAGAGAAGAATAAAAACTATTTTAACAAGATTAAATAACTCCCAAAGTATCTAAAAAAATAACTTGTATGTTTCAAAAAATAAAAATATGTTTAGTTAAGCAATTATGTACATCGTCTTTTTGTCCCGACATAATTTATTATGCTAATGATTGGGTTCCGGACTTAGAAAAAAGGTTCCGGTGACAATAGAAATACAATTGTTCTTTATAAA
The DNA here is from genome assembly GCA_903901375.1 of uncultured Ignavibacteriota bacterium. Taxonomy (GTDB): domain Bacteria; phylum Bacteroidota; class Ignavibacteria; order Tepidaquicellales; family Tepidaquicellaceae; genus CAIKZJ01. The sequence continues at coordinate 1,246 of CAIUQV010000129.1, read as the reverse complement.
TAAGATTTTAAACGTAGCTTTTGCTATGTTCTATTCTGAAAACTGGTAATTTTCTAACCGTGTAGAGCAAGCGTAAAGTTGCGTCCCGAGATAGGGCGCACTTTATTATTTCTTACACGGTAGGTATACCAGTACCTCAGAATAGGACGTAATGTAAGTTGCGTCCTTTTTTGTTTTAAGATTGAATTTAGAATTATAAATAATTTATCAACTTAAATAATAAAGAAAATGAGTAAACCCAATAAAGACGTAAAATTCATCATCTACCAAGTACTGTATATTTTTATCATTGTTGTTTTGACAATGAAAGGTGCAGATATAGACCTTACAAAGGTTATTGATATAAACAAGGTAGTAGAAAAAACTTATTCGGACAGCCTAAAAGCTTATATCGACAGTTTAACAGCACTTGGCTTGGTTCCACGTGTAGAATTTGACAGTGCCAGAAGAGAAGATTACAAAATTCAACCAATCTCGGTAATACAGGGTATTGTCTTGCAGGAAGGGCAAATGATAATAAGCAAGAAAGATTTTACAGGAATACAACAACCAATTATTACCGAGACAAAAACACAAGACCAACAAATTGAACTAAAAATAGTTCAACCAACACAATATACTGTTAATAGCATTAAAAATAGTAATGCCGAGCCTTTACAGATATATGCGGATAACAGTCTAATACAAACTATTCCTGCAAATAGTAGTGGTAGTTATCAGCTAAAAAATCAAAGTATAGTAAAATATGTTTGTGGAGGAACATCAAAACAAGTTGAGACACTTCCAAATCAGATACAAAAAATAAGTTTTCAATCATTCAGTGCTGGGAGTGCGGATAAAAAACTAAGAGAACTGCAATCGGTTATAGGCTGGAGAATAACAGTTGAAGATGATTTTGTTGATCAAATAGATATAAAGGTGACAGGTCCAGTAAAGGCAAAACAGGTAGGTAAGGGAATAATTGATGTTCAATTGCAAGTCTGCGGAAGCAAAGACCAGTTTGATAAAATGTTTGGAGACAGAGATGCACCATATACAGTAACATTTAATGTAGTAGCAACTGATAAAATTAGCGGTAAAGTAGTATCAAGGCAGGGTTCGTTTATATTTGGGGAATGGTAAAGTTTATCTATAATTTTTGAGTTTTTAAATTTGAATTACAAAATAAGTTAAATATTATGTCAAATTCAATAAAAATTACGATAGGATTTATTGTATCAGTACTAATAATTATAATATTCTTTAC
>CAIUQV010000128.1 GCA_903901375.1 uncultured Ignavibacteriota bacterium | reverse complement strand
CTGGTAATTCGCAATATTTATTCCGAAGCATTGACGAGTACAAAGTCGTATGAAATGCTTCGTGAGTTATGCAAGAGCATCGGTGGAAGACTTACTGGTTCGAAGAATGCGAATGATGCAGTTAAATTCATAGAAGCAAAACTGAAGGGAATGAACCTGGATAATGTTTACCTTCAGGAATTAAAAGTCAGAAACTGGGAACGCGGCGAAAAAGAAGCGGCATATGTCAATACTAAAAAAGGCAGAGTGAACTTTAATGTCTGTGCACTTGGAATTTCTGTTGGTACGGGCGACAAAGGCATTACGGGAAATGTTGTGGAAGTGAAAAGCTGGGAAGAGCTGAAGAATCTCGGCAGAGAAAATATCGAAGGTAAAATTGTATTCTTCAGCAGAGCTGCTGACCAGAAAGGTTATACTACAGGTTACGGATATGGCAGCTCCGTTGACCAAAGAGTAAGAGGTGCGATTGAAGGTTCAAGGTACGGAGCTGTTGGGGTTATCGTCAGGTCTGCTACTGTTTCATACGACGGATTTCCGCACACCGGAGTGATGAGGTACAATGATTCACTCACAAAGATACCGGCTATTGCTATTTCTACAAAAGAATCTGATGTACTGAGTGATTTATTAAAAGAAGATAAAAATCTCACTTTTTATTTCAGAACAACGTGCCACCAGGACGAAGATGTCGATTCATATAATGTTATAGGCGAAATTAAAGGAAGTGAAAAACCGGAAGAGATAATCGTAGTAGGCGGACACGTGGATTCATGGGATCTTGGAGAAGGGGCTCACGACGACGGAACCGGCATTGCACAATCATTTGAGGTGTTAAGACTATTTCAGACACTGGGAATAAAACCAAAACACACGATAAGGTTTGTAGGCTTTATGGACGAAGAGATTGATCAGAAAGGCGGAAGAAAATATGCCGAGGTTGTTAAAGAAAAGAAGGAAGTTCATCTGGCAGCGATTGAATCCGACGGGGGCGGCTCAACACCTCACGGCTTTGCTTTTGAAGTAAGCGAGGATAAATTTGAACAATACAAGAACCTTCAGAAATATTTCGAGCCATACTGGCTGCATTTATTCGTAAAAGGAGGAAGCGGTGTGGATGTAAGTTTTCTGAAAGAAACAGGAACAACAATGATAGGGCTGATTACAGATTCGCAAAGATATTTTGATTATCATCATTCGGCAAACGATGTATTTGAGAATGTTAACAGACGCGAAATGCAGCTTGGAAGTGCTTCAATAGCAGCACTTGTTTACCTTATAGATAAATACGACATCAAATAAAAGAAAATAAATATGAATAAAGAAAACAAAGATTGTACGTGGCCATCTAATAATCCTTTGATGATTGAATACCACGATAAAGAATGGGGCGTACCGCTTCACGACGACCGTAAGTTGTTTGAGTTTATTATACTCGATGCTTTTCAGGCAGGGCTTAGCTGGAACACGATAATAAACAAAAGAGATAACTTCAGAAAAGCTTTCGATAACTTTGATGCTGAAAAGATTTCAAAGTACAGTGAAAAAAAATACGACAAACTGATGAACGATGCAGGAATTATAAGAAACAGACTGAAAATTCAGGCAACCATTACAAACGCAAAAGCTTTTCTGAGGGTTCAGAAAGAGTTTGGAAGTTTTGACAAATATATCTGGCAGTTCACAGGCGGAAAGACAATAGTAAATAAATGGAAAACTCTTAAGGAATTACCGGCAAAGACAAAGGAATCCGATGCAATGAGCAAAGATTTGCTTAAACGCGGCTTCAAGTTTGTTGGCTCCACAATCTGCTATGCATTTATGCAGGCAGCAGGAATGGTGAATGACCATATAGTAAGCTGTTCAAGATATAAAGAGGTGCAGAAGCTAAAATAAAGAAATTCGGCGAACCTGAAACATACGACAAATATACCTATCTGAAGCGCAAGGTTGACCTGGTTAGAACGAGAACCATACGAGAAGATGCCTGAAAACTTACTACTTTCAGGTATCCGAAGCCAAAATAAGCGAGGAGACGAACGGTAAAATTTGTGCTTTTGAAAATATTAATGCTCTAAATATAAACCAAATTGTATTTTAGTTTTCATTTGTTTTCTTAAATACGTATCCACCTTTTGTGGCACCCCAGACTTGTTCATCATTTTCATTGAATCCCCTGTCCCAGCTCTTCATTCCGTCTTTATTTATAATAACTTCGCTTGAAGCATATTTTGCATTACGTAAATCACTTTCGCATCCTTTGCCCTTTGTGCTGCCGGTAAAAGAACCGTCTTCACTCTTTACAAGAAATACTGAACACCCTTTTCTTTGAGTTAAATCAGAAGGGTTTAATCCCTCAAGAGGATTATCCTTTTTCCAGTCACCTGTATATTTAAGCGGTTCAGGAAATGTAAACACCGCACTCTCAAAAGTACCGTCGGAAAGCTGTGTAACCCTGTAAACCCTCTGTCTGTATGGTTTATCCTGTTTGGAAGCTACTGCCTGTTCGACGTAAATCCAGTGAGCATCTGAACGGATAGTCCACATTGGTTTCATATGAAGACGAATATCGAAATAACTGGTGTCGGCTTTTGACTGTTCTTCACTCGAAAATGAGCCCTGCATGTATGATATTAATAAAGAGAGTTCTGACTGATTATCTCTCTTTGAATCGTCAGCAATATTTATCTGAGCATTTGTTCTGGCAGTTAATATAACCAGAATCAAAAATATTATATATCTTTTCATTTTTTATTTGCTCTTAATTTCCTGTTTTTTCCAAGTGACTCTTTTTCAATTTCCTTTTTAAACTTAATAACTTTGGAAAGCACTTTTTTATCTGATGCCCCTATAATTTCTACAGCAAGCAATGCAGCATTCTTCGCATTATTGATTGCCACAGTTGCAACAGGAACTCCATAAGGCATCTGAACTATTGAAAGCAATGAATCGAGCCCTTTGAGAGCTTTTGTTTCAACAGGTACACCTATAACAGGAACAGGAGAATAAGCCGCACTCATTCCAGGCAGATGAGCAGAGCCACCTGCGCCTGCAATGATAACCTTAATTCCGCGTTTATACGCATTCTTTGAATAAGATGCCATTAAATCCGGAGTACGATGTGCTGATGTGATTTTTACCTCGTATGGGATTTTAAATATATCAAGAATTTCTGCTGCCTGATTCATAACCGGAAGGTCTGAATCAGATCCCATAATTATTCCTACAACTGGTTTTGACATATAATAAATAGTTTAATTTCTTGAAATAACTAAAATACTTATATCATCTATCTGTTCCGCTTCACCCGTAAAATTATTTACTTCCTTAATTAATCCGTCGAGAAGATCAGAAGGGCTACCCGAAGTATTCCTGTAAAGAAAATCTTCCAGTCTTGAAAATCCAAATTCGTTTTTAATTACATCCATTGCCTCAATTATCCCATCTGTGTACAGAAGCAACTTATCGCCTTTCTTAAAATCAAAAGTAACAAGATTATCTTCACCATCCGGAATAAAATTATCAACCGCCCCAAGTGTAATTCCGTGTCTTTTAATCTTAAATAACTCACTCGATTCACCGGAAATTTTATATGGCGGCAGATGACCTGCATTGTATAAAGTACATTTATTGTTTTTAGTGTCAACAACAGCAAAAACTGCAGTAACAAACATTTTTCTGTTCTGTGTCCGCCTTACCATTTTATTTAATTTAACGAACACTTCTTTTGGGTTTGATGTGTCTTCAAGTATAAGGTGCATGCAGCTTCTGAGTCCCGATAGCAGCAATGCACTCGCCACACCATGGCCCGAAACATCGCATATAAATATACCGGTTAAATCATCGTTTATATTAAAGTAATCATAATAATCACCGCCTACTTCGCTCGCAGGTAAAGAGGTTCCGGCAATCTGTAAGTCCCCAATAACCTTCCGGCTTTCAGGAAGCATAGACAACTGAATCTCCCTTGCATAATCGAGCTCTTTCTTCATTCTGATAGTTTCAGAATGGCGCTTAAAATATACTTCGTATTCCCTGTTAAACTTTTTATGTCTTTTGCTTTCGGAAGAATATGAAATAACAAAACACAGCAAAGTTGTAACAAGCATCGGTATTTTATCAGTAATGCCAAAGTTCTGAAAGAAAATAAGTTCTGTCAGCAGTGGCAAACCTATAGCAAGAGAGTATAACTGTATTATATCGTTTTTAGGAAACCTGAAGAAAATAAGCGCAAGTGCAAAGAAGATAACCACAGTAGCTGTACCCGTTTTTTTATCATCAACCGTTAAGCTGATATCTTCATCAGTATCGATTTTTTTATTCTTCAGCTTTTCAACTTTTGCTTTATTATCATCAGCTGGTTTCTTGTCAACAAAGTCCTGAAGTATTGTCGAAAGAAGAAGCATTATTAGGGTTGCCACAATCAGTATAAAAATCTTCCTTCGGATGGTTTCAACTGAAAATATTCTGTTATAAAACAACCTTAACAGAAGTGAAATGGCAAACGCAGAAAAATACGAATATGAATCATAATCTATACTTCCATCGAAGAAAGTAGTAATAGTAATAAAACCGGTAACGATTGAGAATATCAGTATAAAAGTTCTTAATGAAGAAAAGTTCTTCTCATCCTGATGAATCCTGTAGGAATCATCTTTTGAATGTTCAAGATATTTATCGAATTCAAATGCCGTTACCATAAACTGGCTTTATTTTTCGGGTTTATATTCATCGGGCAGATTCCCGCCCGAGCCAAAGAAAAATTCCGTCATCTGGTCAAGAAATATTTTATCAGTATCCGGATTTGATAAATCAAGCCTGTATTCATTTACTATCATTTTAAAATAATCAAGAAACATCTTGAATGCTTCTTTTGAAACATTATCATATACTTTTTGTCCAAGTTCGCCCTGGACAGGTAGCCTGTCGAGCCCTGGAAGGTCTTTATTCAGTTTTACGCAATGTACTATTCTTGGTTCTGCCATATATATTAATTTGATTTTTCGTCTATAATCCTTTTTTCAAATACGTTATTTATTACCTTTTGTTGCTTAACTGCTTCAAGTAATGCGTCACGGTCGATTACATTTGTATCATAAGGCTTGATTTCCTCGCCGAAGTCACCGAAATATTTTTTCGCCTGTGATGCTGTATAACTGTTGGTTACAACCGAATACTCCTTGTCCATTTCAATAGCTTTCCCGTTTACTTCAAGTGATTTGATAAACGAATCGGAAGGATCACTGAGTAAAGATGTATTAACAACAATTTTCATTCCCGAAAATAATATCATATCGTAACCGCTTAATTCTTCGTCTTTCGCTGCCATTCTTATATTGTTTGCTAACATTTTTTTCAGCGATGAACCTTTAACTGTAAAAGTCATTATATTATTTCCAAAAGGATTTATTTCCCAGATGTCACCTACTGTTATATTGCCCTTCAGCATATCTTTTCTTATACTTCCTCCGTTAAGAAGCGCAACATCAGTCTTAAACATTGTCCTTAGTGCGTCTACATTCCATTGTCCGCAGTTACCCTTCTTCCAGTCAACTTCGAGCTTTCCGATGACTTCTTTCATCTTCGGCTCTATTGAAGCAATCATATCATTCACTTTGTCTCCTGCTGCTTTATCAAAAATCGCAGAGTCGAGTACTGTTTCGTGCAGTTTACCGAAATAACTTACGATAGTATCTTTTTCTGTATCTACTTTCAAATCAAGTTTCCCAAGAAACTTCCCGTAAGAACCTGCCTGAACAATCAGTATTCCGTCTACAACTCTTGGTTTATAAATAGGAGTATGTGAATGTCCGCCCACTATTACGTCTATATCATGAAATTTTGAAGCATAAACACTGTCCATATCTGCTCCGTTATGGGAAAGAAGAACTATCAGATTACATTTCTCACTTTTCAGAACTTTTAGGTTTGCAGCAATGACGGAATCTGTGTTTAAAACTGTAATATTTGCAACGTTTTTTGGTAGTGTAAGAGACTTTAAATCCTCCGGTGATACTCCTATAATTCCAATTTTAATCCCGTTCTTTTCTTTTATAGTATATGACTTACCGAAAGTTCTGTTTTCATTCTGAATAAGCAAATTAGCAGAAAGAACATCAAAGTTAGCCTGCTGAAGTCCGGTTTCGAGCTCTGTGGAACCGTAATCAAACTCATGATTACCCACAATAAACGCATCAAGATTGTAAAGTTTCAAAAGTTCAACCTGTGAATTTCCTTTTGTTATAGAAGAAATCGGGCTGCCCTGATAATCATCACCTCCGTGCAATACAAGTGATTTATCATCCCTGAATTTATTTAGATACCCAAGCATTGAACCCGTTCCGCCGATAAAATATGTTGCTGTCTGTCCGTCTTTTTTCTTTGAAACCTGATAAGGAACATTCCTTGCATGAAAATCATTCCAGTGAAGAATCGTCAGTTCTTTTATGTTTTCCTGTGCTAATGCATAACCACTGAACAGGATTAAAAATATAACAGTTATTAGTTTTTTCATAATCATATCTAATTAAAATAATGCGTAAAAATACTCAATATTTAAAACATAAAATAGGATATAGGATTAATACTCATTTGTGGAATAAATTAACGTAAAGTATATACTTTATTAAATTTTAGGGTATATAAATCAATATTTCAATTATTATATAAATATTTTACCTTAAAATAAAACGACAGAATTGTAATTAAAACCGGATATTATATCATCCTGAACTTATTATTATAATCTATTTAAAACATGAAAAATAAAACGAAAGAAGATTGCTATACTTCAGAAGAAAATCTTAAAATACTTAAACAGCAAAACCATCTTCTGCATTCTATATTAGAAAGTCCGCTCGGAATGAATATTTTTTCTCTAGACAAAAAATACAGATACACGTATTTCACGGAATCTCACAAACAGACCATAAAGACAATATGGGGATCAGATATCGAGATTGGTTTGAACATGCTTGATATTATAAACAGACCTGAAGACAAAACAAAAGCAAAACGGAATTTTGATAAAACACTTAATGGCGAATCGCTCGTAGAGGTTGAAGAATACGGAGACCCGAAATTTACGAGATTGAAGTGGGAAAACAGATACAGCCCGCTTATGGATGACAAAGGTAAAATTACAGGGTTAACTGTTTTTGTTACGGATATCAGTGAACGTATTCAAACAGAAAAAGTCTTGAAAGAAAATGAGTCCAGATTCCGAAGTTATTTTGAATTGCCGCTGATTGGAATAGCAATCACATCTTTGACAAAAGGGTGGATCGATGTAAATTCCGAGCTCTGCAATATGCTTGGGTATTCGAAAGAAGAATTATCTAACATGACCTGGGCTGACATAACTTACCCTGAAGATTTAAAAGCGGACTTAGAAAGTTTCAACCGCGTCATGGCAGGAGAAATAAATACGTACTCAATGGAGAAACGGTTTATACGAAAAAATAAGGATGTTATCTGGACGAGCTTATCAGTAAGTTGTGTTCGGAAAGAAGACGGCTCTGTTGATTATATGGTTGCATTGTTTCGGAATATCAACAAGCAAAAAGAAACGGAAATACAACTTAGAAAACTTACGCAGGCTATTGAGCAAAGCCCGGTTACTGTGGTAATTACAGATTTAAACGGAGATATAGAATATGTTAATCCTAAATTCTTTAACACAACAGGGTACACATTTGAAGAAGCAAAAGGAAAAAATCCGCGAATACTTAAATCGG
>CAIUQV010000127.1 GCA_903901375.1 uncultured Ignavibacteriota bacterium | reverse complement strand
TTCATCAGTAAATAATCAAACTTAATATTCTGACCGATTAGCTTCACCTTTTTGCTTTCCAGAAATGGTTTCACTTTTTTAATCGCAGTTATAATATCTATTCCGACATTTGGCTTCGTCTCCTTTTTGGTTTCAGCAAACAAACCGGATGCTTCCTCTGCTTCCTGCGATATGTACTCTCCGTAAACAGGAACGTAAAATCCCTGATTTTCCTGATAAGAAAAAGACATCCCTACTAATTTTGCCTCGTTGAAATCCAGCCCCGTCGTCTCTGTATCGAATGAAACGAACTCTTCTGTCATCAGTTTCTTTATTAGTTTGTCTAATGCTGATTCAGTCTTTATCAAATAATAATCATGCTTTACATCATTTATGGTCTTCACTTCCTTGAGCGGTTCTTCAATCTTTGAACCTTGTATTGTTATCTTCAGTGAAACATCGCCGTCATCACCTTTCGTAGCTTTTATTGCTTCAACAGGCTCGCCAAACTTTAAACCCGAACTGAACTTCCGTGCAAATGTTTTCATGTTCAGCTCTTCAAACCTCCTGTACAATGCTTCTTTGTCTGGTTCTTTACATACTAAGTGATGAAAGTTAATATCAAGCGGAACATCTGTCTTTATAGTTACAAGCCGTTTTGCAAGATATGCATTATCTTTATCTTTTACCAGAATCTCTTTTAGCTTTGGTTTTTGAATCTTCTCAATGTTACTGTATATCTCATCTATCGATCCGTACTCCTGTATAAGTGAAATGGCAGTCTTTTCTCCTACTCCCTTAACACCTGGTATGTTATCCGCAGCATCTCCCATCAAACCTAAAACTTCCACTACTTTTTCTGGAAGCACACCAAATTTATTCTTTACACCTTCAACACCTACTATCTCAATATCCCCGCTGCTGCCGGATGATGTCTTTGACGGTTTAAACATAAAGCTCTTGTCAGATATCAACTGCATATAGTCTTTGTCAGGCGTAACCATATAACTCTGAACGTTCTCTTTCTCCGCTTGCTTAACTAACGTACCAATAATATCATCAGCTTCAAACCCGGGTAACTCTATCATAGGAATGTTAAACAGCTTAACAATTTCCTTAACTTCGTTTATCTGCCAGGGCATATCATCTGGAATATCAGCCCTCTGTGCTTTATATTGTGGAAATTCCTTATGCCTGAACGTCGGCTTCTCTGTATCGAAACAAACTGCGAGATGGTCAGGCTTCTCTTCATCAATAATCCTTAAAAGTGAATTAACAAATCCGTAAATTGCAGAAACATTATTGCCTTTCGAATCTTTTAAAGGCCGTCCTATCAGGGCAAAGTATGCCCTGTATATCATTGCCATCGCATCTATCAGAAATAGTTTTTCCATGGCTTGTTATACTTTATTGTTGTTTGGGCTCATAACACTGTGCTTTCTTCCATATCCGTAATAAATTATCATACCTACTGCTAACCATCCTAAAAGCCTCCACCAGTTTTCAAGCGGTAACGAAAACATCAGCAATATGCAGATTAACATTCCGAGTATCGGAGTAATGGGATAAAATGGTGCCCTGAAAGGTCTTTCTGCTTCTGGATTTGTCTTCCTCATAATTAGTACAGCTGCACATACTATGACAAATGCAAACAAAGTTCCAATACTTACTAACTCTGCAAGTATCCTGAGCGGAAGGAATCCCGTAAGTACACTCACGAATAATCCTGTCAGTATAGTTGTCTTGTATGGAGTTCTGAATTTCTCGTGTATCGCTCCAAAAAATTTACGGGGAACAAGTCCGTCCCTTGCCATCGCAAGCATTACTCTCGGCTGGCTAAGAAGCAAAACAAGAAGCACTGATGTTATGCCTGCTATCGCTCCGAGTGAAATTATAAAATTAGCCCAGGTTATTCCAATTCTCTGAAATGCATCAGATACAGGTGCATCAATATTTATCTGATTCGAAGGAACCATACCCGTAAGCACTATCGCTACTAAAACATACAACACTGTACAAATTACCAGTGAATATATAATTCCTTTGGGTACATCCTTTTGTGGTACTTTTGCTTCTTCTGCATGCGTTGACACAGAATCAAAACCTATGTATGCATAGAATATCATCGCAGCTCCTGCAATCATACCGAGTGGTGCACCGTCATTCGCTACCATTCCCCATACGGTTGTCCCAAAAAAACTAACGCCACCCCAGCCGAACGGAGCAAAATTATTCCAGTTAGCTGAATTTATATAAAAAGCTCCTAAAATTATTACAAACAAAACAATCGAAACTTTCAATATCACCATCGCTGCATTGAATCCTGCACTCTCTTTTATTCCTTTAACTAGTATTGCCGTCAGTATTAATGTAATTATAACTGCTGATATATCCACAAATGAACCAGTAGATATAAACTGTCCCGTATCAACATTAAAATCAAAGGGAGCCCGGGCGAGCAATGGAGGTATTTTTATTCCGAATATTCCAATGAAACTCTGAAAGTAATGAGACCATCCGTGAGCAACAGCTGCTGAGCCGACCGCATATTCAAGTATCAGGTCCCAGCCTATTATCCAGGCGAATAACTCACCGAGCGTTGCATATGCATATGTGTAAGCCGACCCTGCCACAGGTACCATTGAAGCAAATTCCGCATAACACATTGCAGCAAATATG
>CAIUQV010000126.1 GCA_903901375.1 uncultured Ignavibacteriota bacterium | reverse complement strand
CATACTGCTCACGATTAAGATAAGATAAAAGTCTTTCCATATTGTCAGGATTATTCTCATCTAAAGGAAGATTATTTACACCTGACCTTTGCAATACTGATATATAAGTAGAATATCCAAGAATAATAAGGAATATAGATAATAGAGCTAAATTTAATGTTTTAGAGTTCTTTTGAATCGAATAAATAATACCAACAACTAATGCAATAATTATTATTCCAAATCCGACTACAGGTGAAGATTTTATAAGTTCAGGCATTTTCTTAACCAGAAACGGATAAACTACGAAAAATGACAACATAGATACACCGGAAGCAATAATAAATCCTTTTAAAGAATATTCATATCTTTTAAAATAGAATGCAAGTCCAAGAAGGAATATACACTGAACGACAAGTAAGTGAATACCCAGCGATAATCCGACAACATAAGCGAAAAGCAATATATATTTATCACTACCCTTTTCATCTGCTCTTTCCCACCATACCATCATTATATAAATACACAAAGCAACAAGAAATGTACCGAATGCATAAACTTCAGCTTCCATAGCATTAAACCAGAAACTATCTGCAAATGCAAGTGATAATGCTCCTATTGCTGAAGGAATTGCAATTACTAATGAATCAGTCAAATTAACAGGATTACCTCTCCAGTTCTTTATTACTTTTGTGATTACAAGATACAGTAACAATACTGTTAATGCACCAGATAATACTGAAAGGTAATTCATTCTTAAACCTATATCGGATGCTGTTGGAAACATAGTAAATATTTTACCAACTAAAATATGCAGCGGAGCTCCGGGAGGATGCGGAGTTGATAGAGTAAATGCACAAGCAAGAAACTCACCACAATCCCAGAATGATAAAGTCGGCTGGACTGTTATCATATACACAATAAAAGAAAATAAGAATACGAATGCACCCGAAATTCGGTTGATCAATTTGAAATCCATTGTTGTAATTAAATTTAATAAACTGCAAAAATTACACGATTTAAACGCTATTTTCAAGTTATAAACCATGTAAAGCGAGACATTTTTCAGCCGCGGATTTATTGCTGAAAACGGATTAATCAGGTTGTTTGTACATTATTAAAAAGCAGATAATAAACTCATTTTCTTATCTGCTTTTCTACAGTAAAACAAATTATTTATAACATTATTCGGCGTTTTTCCGAAGCAGACTTACAATTAGATTCTGCATATTCTCTACATTAAAAGGCTTCGACATATAATGTGTACATCCGCTGGCAACAAATTCTTCTTCGTCTCCGTCCATAGCAAACGCAGTTACTGCAATTATTGGTGTGTTTTTGTACTTTTCGTTTTTTCTGAGAATACGTGTGACTTCTTTACCATCGATACCCGAACCGAGGTTAATATCCATTAGAATAACTGAATAATCATGCTCTTTTGACATTTTCAAAGCTTCAATTCCGTCATTAGCAATATCAACTCTAGCAATTTTTTTCAGCATTACACGGACAAGGTCCTGATTATCCATATCGTTTTCTACATACAAAATCCTCTCTTCATTTATATCCGTTTGCTCTGGAATATGCTGTCCCGTAATTTCCTGAACGGTAGAAGATTTATTAATTGCAGCAGCTTGTTCACCGGACTTAGATAAAGGTATTTCTATTCTAAAAGTCGAACCCCTGTATATCTCACTTCTTACACTGATATTACCGCCAAGTAATTTCATATATTTCCTGCAAATAGAAAGCCCCAGACCCGTGCCTTCAAAACTGCGGCCATATCCCTCACTCACTTGTCTGAACTCATCAAAAATAATTTCAAGTTTATCTTCTTCTATTCCAATTCCGGTATCCGTTACTTCAATCACTGCCTTACCTTCATCTCCGTTTTGCTCTTCAAATATCTTCAGCACCACACTTCCTTCGTGCGTATATTTAATAGCATTATCAAGAAGATTGTTAATGGTGTTGTATAGTATGCTTCTGTCGGTATTTGTAATAATCTTAAGTTTTCCCGTTTCGAGTTTTAACTCCAGATTTTTCTTGTTAGCATCCGCCTGATACAGATGGAACGATTCTTCAGCTACACTATTAATATCAACATTCTCTTTTTCAACTTTTGTAACTCTTGATTCAAGCGTAGTCAGACTCAGTATCTGATTCAGTGTGTTATGCAGCCGTTTGCCACTATTATATATAATCTGTGCCATCCTTTTTGATTCATCATCCGGCAAATCTTCTTTTAGGAGATCGGCAAAGCCCAATATTCCATTCAGAGGTGTTCTTAGTTCATGGCTCATATTCATTAAGAAACTCGACTTTAATCTGTTCATTTCTTCAGCTTTCTCTTTCGCAGATATTAAATCTCCAATCATTTTCTTTTTCTCTGTTATATCTTCCTTCAAAGCAATGAAGTGCGTTATATTATTCATTTCATCGAAAATTGGTGAAACCATTGAAGACTCCCAGTATAGTTCACCGTTCTTCTTTTTATTATGAAGCTCACCCTGCCAGTCTTTACCGGATTTTATTGTATCCCATAAATTCTTATAAAACTCATCACTCTGCTCACCTGATTTTAATATGCGTGGATTCTGTCCTATTGCTTCCTTGGAAGTATATCCTGTTACGGCAGTGAATTTAGGATTTATATATTCAATCGTCCCGTCTTTATCGGTTACTAATATGCAAATAGGACTGTGTTCAATTCCTTTAGATAATCTGTTTGCAACTTCCTCAGCTTTTTTCCTGTCTATATATATACTGATTTCGTGAGCAATCATCTCCATTAAAATCAGACTATTCTCGTCATAAGAGTTTTCTTTTTCAAAATCCTGAATCACTATTGCTCCGTAAATCTTGTTACCAACTTTTAACGGCACACCCATCCACGATTCAGCCCTCTCGCCTATCAGATTTACAATTCCTTCATCTGCTAATTTCTTTATGCCCTCTTTATTAAAAAGAAGTGACTTCTTTTGCTTTACAACAATACCTGTCAGAGATTTTTCTGCTTTCCATTTATCTATAGATTCTTCTTTTCCCTTTTCATAAGTTGCATACAGCATATCTGTTTCTTCATTATACAATGCAGCAAAGAAATTTGAAGTATCTATTATTGCGTTAAGTTCTTTTCCTACAGTATCGAATAAATCATACAGATTTCTTGAGTTTATAACAGCATTAGCAACAGTGTATTGTAAATCTTTTAACTTTTTATTCCTTACTAATTCAGTAATGTCTATTATAGTTGATAATATGCAATCTTCCCCTTCAAGTTCCAGTCTTTCCATCGATAGAATAGTATTAATAATCCTGCCACTTTTTGTGCAAAAATTAATTCTCTTATCTTTTATAAATCCTTTTTCCTTTAGCTCAGAAACTATTTCATCCCTTTGTGTATTGCTTTCGTATATTCCTAATTCAGTAACTGATTTATACTTAAAGTCTTCAACTGTGTATCCCATTAATTTCTCATAACTTCCATTTATATTTAAAATCTTTGCATCTTTTAAACTTGATATTGCCATCGCAGCAGGGTTAGACATAAATGCCCTTGAAAATCTCTTCTCGGAAGCGACAAGGTTTACCTCAGCATTCTTTCTTTCGGTTATATCCATTACAATTCCGCCGAGTAATCTGCCGCCATTTTTTACATCTATCCTGAATTTCTGTGTATAGTAAAGTCTTTTATTTCCTGTTTTATCTTCCCACTCCTCTTCATATTCTACGTAACCTTTTTCCAGTGCATACGAATCCTGCTTTACCATATAATCAGCCACTTCCTTATCAAATGTTTCATGTGGCTTTTTCATTAACCAGTCTTCAAAAGGAAATAGATTCTTGAATTTACTATTTGCATAAACCGGCCTGAAATCTTCATCTTTTATCAGTACTAATGCAGGTACGTTTTCCATAAAGGCATTCAATCTTGCTTCGCTATCCCTGAGTGTGCTTTCCATAATCTTGCGATCTGTTATATCCTCTATCGAAGCTATAAAATGAGGCATCCCCTCAATATTAATTACATTTATTGATACCAGACAGTCTCTCACATCCCCTTTTTTATTCATCAATTTCAAATCCTCACCATAAACTGTCTCACCGTTCATCATTTTACTGTTTATTCGGTCCCGCTCATTATAATCATAAAAAACATTCAGTTCTTTCGTCGTTTTCCCAATCACTTCATCCCTGGTAAATCCTGTTTCCTTCAGGAATACATCGTTCACATCTGTAAATTTTCCACCCTCAACAGAAAATATCGCAATCGCCACGGGACTGTTTTTATAAACCGAAAGGAATCTGCTTTCAGATTCACTGAGTTTATTTTCCATATGCTTCTTTTCGGATAAATCCGATGCGAAAACCGCAGCACCAACTACCTCACCTTCGTCATTCATTATCGGAGTATGCGAAATCTCAAAATAGAATCTGTTTATTACCTCATCTCCGGAATACGATTTTGTTATGAATGACTCTCCGGTAAACACCCTGTCGAAATTCTTTTTTGCAGCCTCTCTGTCTTTTCCCACTGTCATATAATCAAGCAAGGACTTGCCTTCTTCAATTTCAACATTATATATTGATTTCATCATCTTAGCATGCGAACTGTTAAAACTGACGTAACAGTAATTTCTGTCAACTGAAAAAATTGAACTCTTCACACTTTCATTTATTCCCCTTAAAATATTATATTGATGTTCAATCTTGTATTCTGCTGATTTCTTATCAGTAATATCCTGAAATACTGTTGCAAACTTTCCTTTCTCGGGTGAATAAACCGATATATTGAAATGTTTTCTCATTGGCGGGAAATATGTCTCAAACATTTCAGGAATACCTGTCAAGGCTACCTTAGAATACAGTTCCAGATACGGTGCCGAGTCAGTCCTGTATATATCAGTTGCCTTCTTGCCTATTATGTCATCTTTTTTCAGATTAAGTATTTCTTCGAACTTCCTGTTTGCATCAAGTATTATGTAATCTATCGGGTCACCCCCTTTATCAAGTATTAACTCGTGAAGACATATTCCCTCATTCGTTGAATCGAACAGCCCTTTAAACTTCTTTTCACTTTCCTCAATCTTTTTACTGATTTCTCTTTCATCTGTCTGGTCCCTGAAAACAAGAACTACACCCGTTATCTCTCCATCTTTATTTTTTATCTGTGCACCGCTGTCTGCAATCGGAGTTTCTTTTCCGTCTTTCGAAATCAGTATTGTATGATTGGCAAGCCCGACAATTACTTTTTCTCTTAATACAATATCAACAGGGTTCTTAACCTCTTCCCTTGTTTGCTCATTTACGATACGAAACACCTGTAATAGTGGCTTACCAATTGCCTTCTTTTCCTTCCAGCCCGTAAGAGATTCTGCAACTGGATTCATATACCTTATCATTCCTTTTGTATCCGTAGTAATTACCGCATCACCTATACTGTATAAAGTTGTCTTAAACTCATCCTTAGCATCGTATAGTTTCTTTTCGGAATTATACAATTCCTTATAAATCCCTTTTTGTCTGTAATTATAAATAATCGCCACACCCGCAACTACAAGCAAAACTATTGAAACTATAAATACTATTATAAGAGTGTAAATTATGTTCAGTTCTCCAAAAACTTCGTCACTATCTATCTTAGTCACCATATACCAGTCAGTACCGGGTAATTTTCTTAAGTCAGATAATATTTTGGTTCCTCGGTAATCTATTCCTTCAAATATTCCTACAGTACCTGTCACTGCCTGCACTGATGGCAGCTCCTTTTGTGATAATGGTAATTTAAACCTGAGTGCAGTACTGTCCTT
>CAIUQV010000125.1 GCA_903901375.1 uncultured Ignavibacteriota bacterium | reverse complement strand
TCGGCTGAGTACCGAAATTAAATATAGTTTTAACGTTAAAGAAGTCGTAAGGTTTTCTGGTCTTTTCTGCATAAGGATTACCGTAATACAAATCGAGTCTTAAGGAAACATTTCCATTTCCGCTATACATTTTCCCGGGTTCGTAATACAAACTCGGTCCGACAGAAACAGAGCTGTAAACATCTTCAATTTCATAACTGCTTTTTTGTTTTATCTTTCCCATTTCTCCGCGGAAGAATCTGTTAATACCTCTCATAGGCGAAAGAAGGAAAGCTCCTACTTCACGCCAGACTCTTTCGCTCCCTCTGGTTCTTTCGTCAAGAATTTTTGAAGACAGGCGATAGGTCATTTCGCCGAGTGCAATACCACCCATTGTGGTTGTGATTAAGTCGTTACGCGACGGATAGTTTGTTTCCATACACATTTCCCACATAAAACTTCCTGCGAGCGAATAAGGTGCAGACTCCCAGAAACTCAGTCCGTTTGAACGGGCAAGATTAAAGTACAGGTTACCATGGTACGGATGCATCAGCTGGTTTGTGGAAAAGTGGTCTGCATCCCATACCCACTGGTGTTTCCAGTTTTCCGAAATGGAATTCAGGCTTATCTGTGCCCAGGGCTGCGGAACAATCCACTTGCTTATAGACCATACACCAATATTAAGAACGATAATTTCTCCTATTGGAAGCAGATAATTTTTCTTAGGTACATATGACGAATCAAACTGTAAATTTGGGTTATTAAGAAGTCTTGATTTTGTAACAGTTGCATGGATTGAATCTTCAAAGACTTTGTTCTTTTCGAACGATTTACTTAACGATGTTTTTGAATAGTCAGTGATAACAGAATTCAGTTTAAGTTTTGTATCAGGTTTTAATCCGAACCCATCTGTCTGAGAGAATGATACACCTGCAAACAACGATATGAATGTAAGTAATAATATTCTTTTTATCATAGTATTACTATCCCCCCTTCGAAGAGAAAATTATTTTTAAAGACAGGGTCTTTAAAACTATCTGAAGACCTTATGATTCCTGCATTCACGAACAGTCCGAACTTTTTAAATATGTTTTTCTCAAGACCTGCACGGAAGGAGAAACCATACTGATTGCTGCTGGATTTTCCCGGGGTCTGGTCTTTTTCGTTTGATATAAACATAAATCCTATATCAGTATTTACGTTAAGAAACTTCAAATCAAAAGAATAACCTGCTCTGTATTCTGCAAGGGCTGATTTATTCGAACTTGAAATAGAGACAGGTCCGCCAAGTCCAAACATAGTATAGATGTTATTTGTTTTAAACCTGAAACCGATTTTACCGTAAGTTATATTCCCTCCTGATAAAAGCATCTGAACCTTTGATTTTTCTCCAACGTAGAAAAGTCCGAGTGAAAGACCATTTTGCTTTTTATCAACGAGATTAAAAATGCCAAGTTGAAATCCTTCGTTATCTTCTGCGATGTTTACAAATCCGAGCTGAGCGCCCTTCTGGAATTTAGTCAGATTGATTGATGAAATCTGTATGCCTTTACTGGTATTGCCTGCGAGGTTAAACAGAAGTGACAACTGTGCTCCGCTCATAATATGTCCGGCTACATTACCTGCTGTAGCAACCTGAAGCACATTAATATTTTTACCGACCAAGTTGTAAAGCAAAGAGGTCTGTACACCGCTGACATTCTCAAACCCGAAGTTTGCGATTGACGAGAACTGAAAACCCGTGAAATCGTCGAAGGTCATATTGGCAAGTCCGCCTATCATTGCACCATTTCCGCCTTTGGTCACAACGTTCAGTCC
>CAIUQV010000124.1 GCA_903901375.1 uncultured Ignavibacteriota bacterium | reverse complement strand
GCGAATGCGAAATCGACAGGTGTAGCTCCGGCGGGAAGTATTTTTAGTTCTCCTTTTGGAGTGAAACAGTAAATCTCATTCTGGAAAAGTTCAAGTTTGAAGTTCTCTATAAGCTGTCCTGTTGTGATATCGTCACGGGATGCATTTTCAAAAGTTTCCCGGATATTCTTCATCCATTCTTCAATCTTCTGGTCATTAAGGTTCAGGTTTTCTTTGTATTTCCAGTGGGCGGCAATACCTTTCTCTGCTATCTCATGCATTTCCCTGGTCCGAATCTGCACTTCAACTCTCTTACCTTCGCTGCTCATCACAGTAGTATGCAAGGACTGATAGCCGTTTTGTTTAGGAACAGAAATAAAGTTTTTAAACCTTTCAGGTATTGGAGCGTAAAGCTGTGAAACAATTCCATAAGCAGCGAAGCAGTCATATTTATTTGGCGAATCCAGAATAATCCTTACTGCGAGAAGGTCGTATATATCTCCGAAATCTTTCTGCTGCTTCTGTAGTTTTAAATAAATGCTGTAAATATGTTTAGCTCTTGAAAATATTTCAAACTTAAAGTTTTCGCTCAGAAGACTTTCTCTGATGGGCTCGATAAACTTCTTAAGGAATCTTTCCCTTTCACGTTTTTTCTCTTTAAGATGGTTAGCGATTTCATCGTATTCCTTCCTGTTGATGTATTTGAACGACAGGTCTTCCAGTTCGCTTTTTAGCATAGACAATCCAAACCTGTGAGCAAGGGGAGCATAAATATCAAGAGTTTCCTGAGCCATACGGTACTGCCGTGTGTTAGATAGAAATTCAAGAGTTCTCAGGTTATGAAGTCTGTCTGCAAATTTTATAAGCATAACCCGTAAATCTGAAGTCATTGAAAGAAGCATTTTCTTGTATGACTCAATTTGTTTCAGTTCATAATTCTCAAACAGTCCTTCAATCTGAGTGGCGCCGTCAACTATTTCAGCAACAGTATCGCCGAATTCAGCTTTAATATCCTTTATAGTAAACTTTGTGTCTTCGACCACGTCATGCAGAAGTGCCGCAGCAATGGCAACATCATCAATCGGGATTTCTTTTGCAAGTATTAGAGCAACTTCATAAGGGTGAGTAAAATATGGTTCGCCCGATGCTCTCTTGTCATTTTTGTGAGCGTCAAGGGCGAACCTGAAAGCATTAGTAATTAATTTTTCGTTTACACGTTTAGCAGAAAGATTAATCTTGGCATTAGTAATTAACTCATCGAGTTTCTTTTTGTTAAAGCTGCTAAACATGTATTCTGCAAATTAAGAGTTTACAAAGTTCCAAACATACGGTCACCGGCATCACCAAGACCGGGAAGAATGTACCCTTTGTCGTTTAATTTCTGGTCTATGCTGCACGTATAAATGTTAAAACTCTTTCTTTCGGTATTCCCGAATCTGTTATCGATAGCTTTAAGACCTTCCGGAGCTGACAAAAGAGATACTACACTGATATCATTATAACCCATATTAAGAAGATACTCAATAGTGAAAATAACACTTCCGCCTGTGGCTATCATTGGGTCGAGAATAACTATCTTTGTATTCTTCTTGTCTTTCAGTTTAGGGAATTTAAAATAGTACTTAATTGGTTTTAAAGATTCCTCGTCACGGTAAAGTCCGATATGACTTATGCGTGCTTCCGGATACAAATCAATAAACCCTCTTGTTAGTCCTAAACCTGCACGCAGAATCGGAAGCAGAACGAGGTTCTGTTTAATCCTTGTGCCGTTTGTAGTTTTTAAAGGAGTGGTAATGCTGACTTTTTCTCCTTTGAGCTCGGCATAAAAAATAGAAGCCAGAAGGTATGACATTCTGTCAACCGTTGACTTAAATTCAGACGGAGTAGTATTCTTGTCCCGAAGCACAGTCAGATGATGAGCAACGAGCGGATGTTCGATAACTGCTACATTCTTCATATAATTATTATAATAATTCCACGTTTAAGTTAGTCTTCAAAGTTTGTTTGGTGTTTGCAGTCTGACCTTTTGCGGAAAGTTTTAAATTCATATTTATATTAGTATTTGTTTCTTTCTTTGTAACACATCCTCTTCCAAGGTCGATACTTACTGTACCTGTTCCACCTGCTTCTTCATTTGATAATTTAATGTTCATTCCCTGCTGTTTTTCTTCCTTGCTGAGAAACTCAATACCGAGAGTAGCATCAATATTGATTATAACACCATTTTCAGTTTTTACTTCTTTAAGTTTATAACCCAGAATATTCCTTATCGGGAAGACCGAAAGCGATGTTTCACTGTTGAAAGTCCAGGAAGAATCTTTGTAGATATCGTTATCCGGAAACTTCTGGAACTGATTCTGTATGATAGATTTCAGAGCTTCGGAACCCATTGACTCTTTTATCTTTGTTTTATCTTCCTGTTTCAGAGTATCGCCTAAAGCTTTAAATATTCTTTCGTGAATCTGTTCAAGTTCAATAACTTCAGATATTTCACCTTTTGGTGAAAGTCTGAATTTGAATTCCTGTCCTGCGAGTGCATTGTACTGAACATAATCAATCTTTGAATAAACAGAATCCTTTTTGTTGGAATTGTAAGTCTGAGAAAGTGAAGAATCGCGTGCCGTAAGCTTTTCTGTAATGATGATACTGTCATACTTCATTTTATAAGTGATGTATCCTGAAGCATTGACATCTGCAACTTCCTGAGTATAGTAATACGTCATAACCTGTTCGCTTGAAACTTCTTCGTCTCCTGTACCGGGGCTCTTTTCAGTAGAAAAAGTTTTAGCAGTCATTTTATAATTAAACTTATCTCCTTTTTTGGGTATGTACTTTAGCATAACTTTCTGACCATTTGCGTCTGATTTAACAAATTCCGACGGGTCTGATTTTGTAATGTTCTGTTTTGGCCCTTCTTCTTTTTTATTACAGGAGTTAAGCGAAACGAGTGAAATAAATACTGCTGCGATGACTAATAAATAACTTAATTTTCTCAAAATGAATATCTGTTTAATTTAATAAAATATTGAATAAATATACTACTAATAATAAGCATTTTCAAAGTAATATGAATTGCAAATCTGATTTAAAATAAGGTGAATATTAAAAAGGGAGCGGAGGAGTCAGAGGTGTCGATCGG
>CAIUQV010000123.1 GCA_903901375.1 uncultured Ignavibacteriota bacterium | reverse complement strand
GTCATCGTTCTAACCGAATCGAACGGGTTTAATGTAGTGAGTGCAGCATTACCCGTTACCATTATCACTGCCATCGTTTCTCCTATCACTCGCCCCATGCCAAGCATCACAGATGCTATGATTCCTGAAAGTCCTGCCGGAACAGTTACTTTCCATATTGTCGTAAATTTGCTCGCACCCAATGCCAGAGAGGCTTCCTTGTATGCCTTTGGAACAGCTTTCAGCGCATCTTCTGAAATAGTTATTATTGTAGGTATTGCCATAAATGCAAGTATTATTGCTCCCGTTAAAGCAATCGTCCCGCTGTTCAGGCCGAATAAGTTTTTTACAAGAGGCACAAGTACTTTTAATCCAAAGAACCCAAGAACTACTGAAGGTATTCCTGCAAGAATTTCAATGAATGGCTTGAGGAATTCTCTCTCTTTTGCAGTTGCTGCCTCCGAGATATAAACAGCTCCTGTAATCCCAAACGGAATGGCTATTATAGCGGCAATTATTGTTACAAGTAATGAACCTGTTATTAAAGGTAACAGACCGAATGACTCGTTCTGGTATGATACAGGCGACCAGGTGTTGTTGAATAATTTGCTAAAATCGCCAGACGTTATCAGTGGAAATGCTTCTTTAAATAAAAACAAGAATATAAGAACTACTATTACTACGGAAATAAATCCGTTTGACAGTAACAGTAATCTTATAATCTTGTCTTTTTTCTGCTCAATTATCATTTATTTAATTTTCACGTATCCCGATTCTTCTACTATTTTCTGACCTGCTTCGGATACACAGAAATCCACAAATTTCTTCAAATCACCTTTTGGCTCACCGTTAAAGATTAAATACAATGGTCTGGCAATTGAATATGTTTTGTCAAGCACGGTTTTTTCAGAAGGAATAACCGAAGGTGATGAATCATCTTTCTTTATTCCGAGAATCTTTATGTTTGCATTCTTTGTGTATCCAAGACCGCTGTAACCGATTGCCCATTTTGAATCCGTAACTGACTGGATGATTGTCTGTGTTGAAGGCATCAGCTTTACTTCTTTTGCATAGTCCTTCTTGTTTAAGACGTGCTCCTGAAAGAATTTGTAAGTTCCCGAACTGCTCTCTCTTGAATACACATCTATTGCCTGATCCGGTCCGCCAAGTTCTTTCCAGTTCTTGTATTCACCTGTATAAATCTTCTTCACCTGTTCCATCGTTAATTCATTTATCGGATTGTCTTTGTGAACTACTACTGCAAGTCCGTCATTAGCAATACTTATTGATACAGGAACTATGTTTTTTGATTTTCCGATTGCTGTTTCTTTTTCTTCAATCTCTCTTGATGATGCACATATATCCGTCGTTCCGTTTAATAATGCTGAAATACCCGTTCCCGAACCACCGCCGGTTATTGATATTTTATTTTCAGGGTTTGCCTTCATATAGCTTTCTGAAAGTAAACTCATCAGCTGTACCATTGTGTCTGAACCTTTAATCGTAAAATTTCCGCTCTTTGTCGTATCGCTTTTCTTACCGCAACCGGCAATTATTAAAACAAGCATTAAAAAGATTAATGTTTTGTAAGATTTCAGTCTTAAGTTTAGCATACTATAAATATGTTTAATTTGTAATATACAAAACTAAATATAACTTGTTATCGGAATGTTAAGGTATTGTTAATTTTGTGTTAAGAGGGCTGTTTCTGAGGTATTTTAATTAAAAATGTGCTTCCTTTGTTTATTTCTGACTCTACTTCTACTGTTCCGTTATGAACAAAACATATATGCTTAACAATCGATAGTCCAAGCCCGGTTCCGCCTTCTTCTCTTGTTCTTGCTTTGTCAACCCTGTAAAACCTTTCAAACAACCTTGGTATGTCTTCTTTCGGAATTCCTATTCCGCTGTCAGAAACAGTTATGTTCAGAACATTTTCCTTTATGAATGCTGTTACATTTATTTCTGTCTTTTCTGCACTGTACTTTATCGCGTTGTCTATCAGGTTAATCATTGCCTGCTCTAACAGGTTTGAATTCAAAGGAAATGTCACCTTGTCGTCACAGCTTAGATTCACACTTATTCTTTTCTTATCTGCTTTGTGGTGTAAATTTTCAATTGCTGTATTTATTATATCTGAAACTTTTCTGTCTTCAAATTCCAGATAACGCGTATCCTTTATCTGTTCTACTTTCGACAACAGAAGCAGGTCGTCTATTATGTTGTTCAGCCTTTCTGTGTTTTTTGAAATTATGTTTAAGAATTTTAATGCATTATCTTTGTCATCTATTGCTCCGCTTAACAGCGTCTCAAGAAATCCCTTTATAGAAGTAATAGGTGTCTTCAACTCGTGCGATACGTTAGCCACAAAGTCTTTCTTCATCGTATCAAGTGCAAATACGTTTGTTATGTCGTTAATAACCATTATAACACCCATCGGCTTTCCGTCTGAACTTTCAAGAATTGCACCGGTCAGCTGTAAGTTTATATCTTTTTCTTTCTGTATAATAATATTCTTTTCTAATGATTCCCTGCTTTCTAAAACTTCTTCAATAAACTTATGAATCTCGTATATCCTTATCACTTCCTGAACAATCTTTCCTTTTGCTGTTTCATTCTCAATTTCAAGTATTTTCGAGGCTTCCGAATTAATAAATATTATTCTCATGTTATCATCAACTGCAACAACACCTTCTTTCATGCTTTCCAGAATGGAATTTCTGAGATTATTCTGCTGAAGTATTATTTCCATATTCCTGTTTATCTGCTCTGCCATCTTGTTCAGATATTCTGAAAGTATGGAGTACTCTTTTATATCTGTTGCATATATCTTCTCAGAAAAATCACCTCTTGCAAATTTCTCTGCCCCGCTTTCAATCTTTTCAAGTGGCTTTACTATTCTTTTTGAGAATACATAACCTGAAATTAATATTGCAAGATATATGAATACTAGAAATAATATTATCTTGTAATTAATAGTTCTGAATTCTGCATTAAGGTGTTCTATTGTTGCTGAAACCCTTATGATAAGACTCACTTTACCCGTTTCATCAATGATTGGTAATGCAACATACATAAATTCCACATCGAGCGTAGGACTCTTTCTCACTGAAATTCCTCTCTTGCCTGTCTTAGCTTCCTTGATTTCTTCCCTGTCTCCATGGTTATCCATTGCAGTGGGATTCGCTTTTGAGTCTGCAATTACTTTCCCGTCTGATTTTACTAATGTTATTCTTATCCCTGTTATATTCTCATAGTTGCTGAATGTTGAATTGTACTGAAGTGAATCTATATTCCTGTGTGTTATTTCGTCTTTGATTATTCCTGCTACCCTGGCAAGTTCATTAGCAGTCTGATCTAAATAAAATGACTTAAAGGAAAATGAAAGTACTATGCCGAACACAAGCAGAATGGCAGGAATTAATATTATGTATGGAAGGTATAATCTTGTGAACAGCGATTTTTTCCGCATCATCAGTCTAATTCTTTAAATTTATAACCGACACCCCTCACCGTATCAATAATGTCAGCATACTTGCCGAGTTTTTTTCTCAGTGAAACTATGTGAACGTCTATGGTTCTTTCCGTTATTATAATGTCTTCTCCCCGCGTTGCGTCAATTAGCTGCGTTCTCGAAAGTACCCAGCCCGGACGTTTAATCAGTTCATAAAGTATTTTATACTCAACTATCGTAACGTTAATCGGTTTGTTTTTCAGATAAACTTCGTGCTTCCCGGTGTGTATCTTTACAGGGTCTATCTCAATTATTTCTTTGTCCTGTTCTTTGTGATTGTTTCTTCTTCGCAAAATTGCTTTAATAACGGCAAGAAGCTCGCGTATGCTGAATGGTTTCGTGATGTAATAGTCTGCACCGATTTCCAATCCTGCAACTTTATCAATTTCCGTTGACTTCGCAGTCAGCATTATTATAGGTATGTCAAACTTGGCATCGGTTTTTATCATCCGGCATAAATCAAAACCGTCAATACCCGGAAGCATCAAATCAAGAAGTAATAAATCAAAACTTCCTTTCTTTAGTAGTGAAAATGCTTCTTCTCCGGATGTTGCAGTAGTCGTCCTGTATCCTTCTTTTTCCAGATTAAATGAAATTAACTCAAGTATATCTTTCTCGTCATCTACAATTAGGATTTTCTCTTTCATTTATCGATTTGTGATTATGCTCAAAAATACATGTTTATCACTATATATTCCATTCTAATTTATTCATTATAAAAACGTCCGCATAGGAACATCTTAAATCATTTATTCGTTAACCATTTTAATCAGTAAGTTTTAAACAATAATTATATGGAATCAAAATTTCCCGAAATAAGTTCTTATATTGAACAGAAGAAGTTTCTTGAACTTAAAGGATTTCTTCAGGTTTTACAGCCGCCCGAACTTGCGGATATTATTAAACATTTTTCACCGGCAGAACAGCTTATTCTGCTCGATTTGATTCCACGGAGTACTGCCGCTAAGACGTTCGAGTTTCTCGATTTTTCAGACCAGAAGAAAATTCTTAATGTTCTGAAAGGTGAGCAGCTGGAAAGTATTCTGAATGAAATGGCTCCCGACGATAGAACTGCTCTGCTTGGCAGTCTGCCAAATACTGTAGTCAAAGAACTGCTTGGACTCCTCAGCGAAGAAGAAAGGAAAGTTACTTTATCGCTTCTCGGATATCCTGAAAATTCAGTCGGCAGACTTATGACTCCGGATTATATTACCATCGAACGTTCGTGGACTATTAAAGAAGCTCTCGATTACATCAGGAAAAATGGAAGCGATAGCGAAACTCTGAACGTTGTTTATGTCACTGATGATAATGGAATTCTGATTGACGATATAAGAAGCCGCGAACTTCTGCTCGCACCGCTCGAAAAGAAAATCAGCGATGTAATGGACAGCAAGTT
>CAIUQV010000122.1 GCA_903901375.1 uncultured Ignavibacteriota bacterium | reverse complement strand
GTAAGCCCCATATACAAATCAAAAAGTATAAAACACGAAATAATTATCACCTGTACCATTATAAACTTTGCAAGTACAACTGACGTGATGCTTACCGGCGAAGCATAAACCTGCTTCCATGCATTGTTCTTCGTTTCAATCTGTGTCACAAGACTCGTAATAAGTATTATAAACATCGGCAGAAGAAATGCCGAACCGGACTGGTACCCGCTGACGTAGTGTTCAATCCACGGATTCACAGAAAGTGCTTTAATAAAATGTTCGGACTTGAATACGTATATAATCAGAAATATAAATGGTATGAATGCAGAGCCTATCAGCGTCAGCCTCAGAGATGCACTTCTTTTTGATTTTAGAAATTCAGTTTTAATTATTGATGTCAGCATTGTCCTTCGTGGTTAATTCAATAAATAAATCTTCAAGGTTATTCTTCATCGTTGATAATTCATAAACACCGATTCCTCCGCGAACAAGTTCTTCGTTCAGCATAGCAATTTTACTCTTGTCATCAGCACCGAACATTATCTTTTCACCGTTTATTTCTGCTCCCTCAAAATGCCTATTCGCAATTTCCAGTGCAGCATTATTATCCGAAGTACATACCACTGCTTTATTGTTCTTTTCCTTCATCTTCCGGAGTTCACTAATATTTCCCTGAAAAAGCAGCGTCCCTTTATTAATAATCCCAACGTGAGTTGCAGTCTTTTCCACTTCGCTCAGGTTATGACTCGAAACCAGTACAGTAACACCCGTATCTTTTGCCAGTGATGTGATAAGTTCTCTGATTTCTATTATTCCCTGCGGGTCAAGCCCGTTTGTGGGTTCATCAAAAATAAGAAGCTTTGGTTTATGCAGTAGAGCTAAAGCAATGGATAGCCGCTGTTTCATTCCGAGCGAATATGCCTTCACAAGTTTTCCCCGCGCATCATCCAGCTTCACGAGTTTAAGCACATCATCAACTCTCTGCTTTGTACAGCTGTGAATGATTCTGTAAATATCCAGATTTTCGCTCCCCGTCAGGTGAGGATACAAAGACGGCTGCTCAATCAGCGAGCCGGTTTGTTTCAGAATGCTGATTCTGTTTTTTGCAAAAGGACTTCCGAATATTTTAACATTCCCCTTTTGCATCTTCAGTAACCCCAGCAGCAGCCGGAGAGTTGTTGTCTTTCCTGCGCCGTTAGGTCCGAGGAAACCGTACACTGCACCCTCGGGTACAAGCAGATTAACGTTTTTTAAAACCGCCGTTCCTTTTGAAAATTCGTAACAGAGGTCTTCAGTTGTAATAATATTCATAAGTATGCTACGGGATATTAATTTAATTGTTGCTTTTTAATAAGTACAAATAAAAAGGCACGAACCTTCAGGGACGTGCCTTTTTCATCTCAATTGTTTTTCATAGCTATATTTATACTTCAGCTTTCTGAAGGATAGATAAACTTTAATTTGCTTTGCTTAGAGCATCGTTTATCTTTTCCGCACAGACGTCTGCGAACTGGATGTCATTGAGCAAATCGCCGTTATCTGCATAGCGGATGCCTTTCGCCGTTGTTTCTTTCCTTAGATTATTTGTTACTTCCATAACAGCAATTTCCTTATCACCCTTTCCGTAAAATACTATGAACGTGCGGAGGATATACCTGCCTTCATTCAGAAAAGTCGGACGAGATATAACAATTTTTCCTTCGGCACCTTCTGTAAGCTTCATTCCTTTTTCACTTACAAGTTTAATGATGTTAGTACTAAGCCGTTTTCCGCGTAAGTCGGACAGCATATACTCCGGCGATGGTCTGTCGGGAACGCTGTTCACGTCTTTGTAGTGCGTGAAGGGCTCTTCGTTGTCAACTAAGTTTCCCGCCGGCTTATTGTATCCGTTGGTGGAGTCGTAAACCAAATTCCAGTTCTTT
>CAIUQV010000121.1 GCA_903901375.1 uncultured Ignavibacteriota bacterium | reverse complement strand
GAGACTCGAAAAACACAATAGAACTCCACGTGATAATAAACCCGAACTCGATAAACTTTATTCCGATAATTCTATTTCTTATGATAAAATTCCGGATGAACTTAAAGTCGTTCCCGGTTCAGTCACTACAGTTAGAGCAGTACTGGGTGCCTCACTCGGTTATATTAACCATAAAACAAATGGTGCAGTACTTGGTGTTGCAGCCGATTTACTCGGTTCTACAAGCGTTAACCTTGTCGGTGAAGGTTTCCAGAACGGTTTCTTCAATGCTATCGATAATCCAGGCTCAAGAATTCTTACTATCGGCGGTATCTGCGAAGATGCTATGGGTGCTATGATGGGCGGCCTTGGTGCTTACGGAAGGAATCTTGGCGTTAGTTCTTCATACGGTGCATTCATTTCCGCTATGGAACATACCGATGCAAGACTTCACTCTATCGGTGAAATGAGTAAGGTAGAACACTACGGTGGTAATTATAATACCTGGGTTCTCGTAAATGCTCACGCCGGATTGAAAACAGGTGAAGACGGACCAACTCACGCAGACCCGCAGTGCTTACAGTTATTGCAGGGGAACTTCCCAAAAGGTACTGTTATTACTCTTACCCCCTGGGAACCGGGTGAAGTATGGCCTTTACTCGTCGCAGGTTTAAAGAAACGTCCCGCAGTTCTTTCTCCATTTGTCACCAGACCGAACGAAACTATTGCAGACAGAAAAGCTCTGAAAATTGCTCCTGCATCAGATGCCGCAAAAGGTCTCTACGCCTTAAGAAAAGCCGACCCGAATAAAAAACTTGACGGAAGCATCGTACTCCAGGAAAGCGGTGTTACTATCGAGTTTATTACAGGTACACTCCCTAAACTTGATGCTGAGGGTTATAACTTAAACATCTACTACGTGTCAAGTGCTGAACTCTTCGACTTATTATCCGAAAAGGAAAAAGAAGAAATTTATCCGCAGGCAATCGCTCAAACTGCAATGGGTATTACTGGCTTCACACTCCCAACAATGGAAAAATGGATTACTTCATACGAGGGCAGAAGTAGAATTCTCCATCCGTTCCGTAAAGGTTACTTCCTCGGTAGCGGTGCCGCTGAAAGCGTACTGAAACAGGCAGGACTCGATGGAGATAGTATCTATGAAGAAGTTATTAAATATATTAAAAGATAAATTGCTTAATTTTATAGAAACAAAAAAGGGGCGTTGAGCCCCTTTTTAAATTAACTTGAAATTTCTTTTATTTGAAATTATCTTTATCTATGAAAAACATTAAAACCAAAAATACAGTTAAAAATAAGAATTATAAGCTATTAATGAACTTAGGAGACGAAGAAAAGTTAGAACTAATATCTTTGCTCGCGGATTCCCTTAAGAAATATAATAATGATAAAAAACAAATCTTGAACAAAACATTTGGAGCTTTTTTGTCATCAAAGTCTTCCAATGAATTAATCAAGTCAAGCCGCAAATCAAGAACATTCACAAGGAATGTTGAAGCGTTTTGAATAAGTATTTACTCGATACTGATATCTGTATTTATTTCCTTAAGGGTATGTATGGTCTCAATGATAAGATTGTTTCTGCCGGAATTGAAAACTGTTTCATATCTGAAATTACTGTCGCTGAATTGAAGTTCGGTGCAGCTAACAGTGAAAGGATGAAACAGAACAAGGAAACGGTTGATAATTTCATTTCTCTGTTCTCAGTTCTCTGTATTCTCGATTCGCTTGACGTTTATGCATCAGAAAAAGCAAGACTAAGAAAAACAGGTAAACCAGTTGATGATTTTGATTTATTAATCGGCTCAATTGCTATTGCAAATGATTTAATATTGGTCACGAATAACAAAGAGCATTTTAACAGGTTAAATAATATTAAAATCGTTAACTGGATAGAATAAAGTTTCACAATTAATGTGCATTGCTAAACCTGTCCTCAAAAAGATTCTATAATAGAACAAAAAGGCGAAAATAAATTTTCGCCTTTTTTGATAACCGTATATTTTCGCTGCTTATTTAGTTGCTAAATATTGGAATGTTCCGTCTCCGTTAATCTGAAGTGCAACAAGTTTACATGCATCAATGCCAGTAAATGTTATGTGGCCGTCTGCTCCGTCTGTAATCTTCATATCAAACATACAGGTTGTTCCAAAACTCTCAGGAATATTTACATTGATAGTTGAACCATTCTCAAACAAATTGTTCGGGAGAATATCATTACCCCAGTTGTTCGACTCTGCTGGTGATACAAATACGTCAACCAGTGTTACGCCTGTGTTGTTTGTTACTTGAAATGTTAATGCCTGTGCAGATGAATTCTTCGATGAAAATAAAGATATCCCTGCGATTACCAGAAATAGAAATAATAGCTTTTTCATTTGTTTTCCCCTTTGTTTAATTGTTTAATTTTGTTGTATAGGCTTTAAAACCCTAATACTAAGATATTAATTCCCTAAATCTCATACAATTAATTAATAACTTTTATCTGAACAAATTAATCATTATCTGTGAACTAAAAAGACTTTAACATCATTATCATTCTATATAAATTTAAGTAAAAACACTATGCAGTCAAAATCTAAAACAGTAAAAGATTACATTAACGAAATCCCCCCTGAAAGAGCTGAAGCATTCAGTATATTAAGAAATACTATTCTTAAAAATATTCCCAAAGGATTCACCGAAGGAATGAGCTACGGAATGATAGGGTATTACGTACCACACTCATTATATCCAAAAGGGTATCATTGTCAGCCTGAACTTCCGCTTCCATTTGTCAACATTGCTAATCAGAAAAACTTTATCGCATTCTACCATATGGGTATATACGGTAGCCCCGAACTGCTTAAATGGTTTGTCTCCGAATTCCCAAAACATTCAAAGTCAAAACTCGATATGGGTAAAAGCTGCGTCCGTTTCAAAAAGATGAATGATATTCCTTTTAAATTAATAGGCGAGTTAATGAAAAAGATATCTGTTAAGCAATGGATTGAACTCTACGAAAAGAACTACGTGAAAACAAAGTAATATAAAATTATGACGACTTACATTTCAATATTACGTGGTATTAATGTAAGCGGTCATAACATTATCAAAATGGAAACTTTGAAAAAATCCTATACAAGCTTAGGATTTCAAAACATCATTACATATATTCAAAGCGGGAATGTAGTATTTCAATTTAAAAAATCCGGACAACTGAAAATAGAAAAAATGATTAAGGATAAAATAGCAGATGATTTTGGCTATGATGTCCCTGTTATCGTTATTGATTACCCGAAATTGAAAAATGTTATTCTGAACAATCCGTTCCTTTGCAATAATAATGTTAATCTGTCAATGCTCCACGTAACTTTCCTTTCAGCAGTTCCGGAAAAATCAAATGTTGATAAATTAAAAGATGTTGATTATACTCCGGATAAGTTTTTAGTCGTAGATGATGTTGTTTATTTGTACTTTCCTGACGGATATGGAAACACTAAGCTTAATAATAATTTCTTTGAGAATAAACTGAAAGTAATCGCAACTAACCGTAACTGGAATACCGTTAATAAACTTTGCAAAATTGCTGAAAGTAATAATAACAGTTGATTAGAATAGTTTGATTTAATCTGTAAATTGCGATTGTTGTTTTTATCAAATAGCTAAAAAATAACTCAATTTTTAACTTTTCAGGAACTTTTTAGCTGTCTTCATAGTTTACATTATTGTAAGGTAGTTAATCTCATAATGAGATTAAAGTAATGTACAAAATCTTAATATAGTCACCTTAATTGTTGTAAAAACAATAAAAACCTTAATTCTCCACTGAAAGTCCACTAATAGTCCAATTATGCTCC
This sequence comes from uncultured Ignavibacteriota bacterium, assembly GCA_903901375.1. Classification (GTDB taxonomy): domain Bacteria; phylum Bacteroidota; class Ignavibacteria; order Tepidaquicellales; family Tepidaquicellaceae; genus CAIKZJ01. The sequence goes on along the minus strand of CAIUQV010000121.1, from coordinate 1,408 downwards.
ACTGATAGTCCCCTGATATCTCGTATTTCTCACTTATTTCTCTCGTATCAACCTAATATAACCCTCGTTCATCAATAATATCTTAAAATCTTGCCGGCAGCAATTTCGCCTTCACTTCACCAAAACCAATTGTATACTCTTTTCCTTTCGAATAAGCAGTCATTATAACTGTATCTCCGTCTTCAATAAACTTTCTTTCTTCGCCCGAAGGTAATTTGATTGGCTCAGTTCCGCGCCACGTTATCTCAAGCATCGAACCGCGCGAATCTTTTGTCGGTCCGCTAATCGTTCCCGATGCCAACATATCACCTGTTCTTGTATTGCATCCGTTTACTGTGTGATGTGCCAGATGCTGACTCATATTGTAGTATAAATATTTGTAGTTAGATTTGCATATCGTAACCGCTTCTTCCATCTTTTCACTCTTCATCATCACTTCCAGATTTATGTCAAAAGTTGGATTTCCTTTCGTTTGCAAATAAGGTAATAACTCTTTTTCAAATACAGGTCCTTCTGTCCTGAACGGTTCCAGTGCATCAAGCGTTACAACCCACGGTGATACCGATGTCGCAAAATTCTTTGCCAGAAAAGGTCCGAGTGGCTGATATTCCCACGCCTGCATATCCCTTGCGCTCCAGTCATTCACAACCACCATTCCGAATATATGCCCTTCAGCTTCATCAACGTTTATACTCTCACTTAACTTGTTTCCTGTCCCTATAAAAAATCCCATCTCAAGTTCAAAATCCATTTGCTTGCTCGCTCCGAAAACAGGCGCAGCATTAGGATCTGGTCTTGTCTGTCCCTTCGGACGTCTTATGTCTTTCCCGCTTATTATTATAGAACTTGACCTCCCGTGATAAGCAATCGGAATATGAAGCCAGTTTGGCATCAGTGCATTTTCCTTACCCCTGAACATCTCTCCTACATTCGATGCGTGCTCTCTTGACGAATAAAAATCTGTGTAATCGCCAATATTTACAGGCAAGACCATTTCCACATCTTTCATTAAATGAAAACATCTATCCCTCAGATTCTTATTATCCCTCAATTCAGGATTCTCAGCTCCAAGAAGTTCCTGTATCCTGTTCCTCGCTTCCGTCCAAACTTTCTTCCCGCATCCCATAAATTCATTTAGAGTATCAGACTGAAAGACTTTCTTATCTTTAAATATCAATCCTTCTGAATCAAGCATATTTAAGTCTAATACATTGTCTCCAATTGCTGTCACTATCACTTTGTTCCCGTTTAAAAATGCAACACCAAATGGTATATTCTCTATTGGGAAATGCGAATCCTTACTGTATTTTATAAATGATTTCATATATATTTATAATAAATTTAGTTTCTTTAAATCCTCTCTTGGTTCATCAAAGCTGCAGCTTCCGAATGAAAGTACAAATTCATT
>CAIUQV010000120.1 GCA_903901375.1 uncultured Ignavibacteriota bacterium | reverse complement strand
GGAAAAGAAATAACATCGTCATCAATACCAATTATAAAATCACCTTTAGCAAGTTCAACAGCTTTACTTTTGGCATTATTCCCTATATTCTGGTTATTATATATTACCTTAAGGTAAGAGTATTTTGATTCTAAATCTTTTAGATATTCACGTGTTCCGTCATCAGAATTATTGTCCCATATAATTATCTCTTTATTTACACCTTCTATCGACGGAATAAGAGCTGCAAGACATAATTTTAATGCTTTAATTTTATTGAATGTAATAACAACTATACTAACAAACTCTCCGTTATATTCCTTCAGCTCAGGATTGTTTTTTGCTTTTATTTTAAAGAATGGGAAGAACTTTAGAAGTATTTTTGCGAGTGCTATATTATTGCGCTGATTCAAATATTTTGTATCCAGAATGATGTAAAGATATATAAGCGAGAAAACAGAAACTGCAACGGTAAGAAAAATGATTCCATTTATCCTATTCGTAATTGCAAATCCTAAATATCCTGAAAATACCAAACCAAGAAGAACGGTGAGCCCTGCAAAAACACTCAGAAATAAAGGCAGGAGATATTCTTTGATTAAGATATCAAGATATTTGTCGTTAAAATATTTAACTGACATCACAAACACATATACGGACGAAAAGACAGTTGCGAGTGAATTTCCGTAAGCAGCACCTACCAAACCATAACTTTTTATGAGGAAATAACTGACAGTAATATTAAACAATAAATGGAATACGCCTTCATACATCTGATATTTAGGAATTCCAATATTAGGCAGAATAGAATTTCCCGGAGAGGAAATGACCAGATTAGTTACCATTCCGAAAATAAGTATTCGAAGTATATACGCTGACACTTCAAATCCGCTTCCCATCCAGGTTAATAAAATTTCATCTGCAAAGATAAAAATGAACACTGAAATTGGAATTGTTACAAAAGTCAGGTATTTGGTAGTATCTCTGAATAATATACTCAGTTTGTCTTTATCATCCCTTGATTTGAGTTCTGCGGCAACGGGTGCTACCTGAACGATGAACTGCATAGGTATTATCTTTGCAAACCTTACTAGCCTGCCGCTGATATTGAAATAAGTAACGTTATCCAGAAGACTGAACACACCTAATAAAAACTCATCATATTTCTCTGAGAAAAAGCCTGCAAGCTTGGACACCTGCATCTGAGCACCGAATGATGTCATTTGTTTCAAGAAAGAAAACTTAATGTATCTCAACTTAAAAGAAAGCTGAGGCAGGTATTTTTTTGCGAGAAAAATATTCAGAAACGTACCGAGAGAAACTGTAAACAGCTGACAGAACAAGAGACCATAAAGTCCGTAACCCATAAACAACACTACAACAATAGAAGCAAAATTAATAACTCCTATAATTATTGAAAGAAAACTGTTTACATACATCTTTTGTAAACTGATAAGGACTGAAACAAAAATATTTGCATTAGTAGCCACAAAGAAAATAAATAAACTTATGTGAAGAGCAAATCGTCCTTTTTCAACTGCATCGGGAGGAATGTTAATGTATGAAATAATAAAATCTGAGAATAGATAACCAAGGAACCAGAATAACGAGGTAAAGCATAAATAAAACAGAGCTCCGACATTTATTGTGGAGTTTAGTCCTTCGAAATCATCTTTGTAATAATATTCAGAAATAAATTTTACGAATGAAGTTGAGACCCCTAAATCAAATAGCGTGAAAGCGCCAATAAATCCATAAGCGATAGCATAAATCCCGAATTCGGTTTGTCCAATTTTGGAAATAATAATTGGTATTAAAAATATCGGAAACAGATATCCTGCTATCTGAGAGATAATATTGTAAAACGTATTTTTAACAACTTTATCTACTAATGTC
>CAIUQV010000119.1 GCA_903901375.1 uncultured Ignavibacteriota bacterium | reverse complement strand
ACCACTAGAAAGTGAAGAACCATTAAAATCAACAGAATAATAACCAGCTTTTTTCACATCATTAACAAGTGTTTGAATTTCCCTACCCGTAATATCATAAATCTTCAATGTTACAAAACCCTGCTTAGGTAATGCATAATTTATCTTTGTCATTGGATTAAAAGGATTTGGAAAATTTTGAGAAAGTTTAAATTCTTTTGGGATTTCTGAATGCAGTGTAGGATTATCATTTCCTCCATCTACTTGAATCCCACCATCCTCATTTATTCCTTTAGTACTTACAAAATCTGAGAATACAGATGCCCAATCAGTTTTATCAACAGCTTTTACTCTGTATCTAACAGGATATTCAATTCCAAATGGAGGTATATGATCATAATCGGCACAATCATATTCCAATACAGAAAGATCTACGTAATACGGAATATCATTTACAGGAATATCCACATAATTTAAAAATACATAATTACTTTCATCAGGAATAGTTGACATATTTGTCGCAGTTGCTCTATAAACATAATATCTTTTATATTCAGCACCAACCTTACCTCGTTTCATATCAGGTTCTGTATTATGAGACCAAGTAATCTTTGGATAGCACCAACTACTATTTGGTGGATAATAATATTCATGCTTTATCCCCATCGGTCTTGAAGGAGGTGTTTCAGCTAATATTTCTGTTTCTGACATACCTCCCGTATTGAAAGCTCCATCACGATATATCCATATTTTTGTTTGATTAGTTTGATCATTATGGTCTTTAATCCAAATAAATGTTCCAGAATTCGTGCTATTCCAAATATATGTACTTGGACTTGAATAAGGACTAAAAATCTCGTTATACTCTTGTTTCCAGGCATCCCATCTATCAACCTGAAATTCTCTTGATGTCCAGTTTTCTTCTGAATTTGTGAAGATTCTATCAGTTCCGCAACCTGTACCATTTTCCCCTTTTTGCCCAATGGAAAAATATTTAGGAATAATATCAGTTGTAACATAACTTGGTTTTCCTCTAACATCTAACCCATCTTTTACTGCATTTTGATTTAAAGGATCAGTAACATCGGTGACAATTCCATTATCATTAAATGTCCTTATTACTTCGGTATTTTTTAATATAGGTAATGTATAACTCGTAGGATTCCAATCTGGTGCATCATAACCATTCTGAACCCATCTCCATAAACCATCAGCACACTCAATATCTATACCGTTATTAGGATAGTCGGGAAATCCATTATGATATATATAGATTCCCTTACCGTAATTTGTATTAATATTATAATATGCCGTATCCCCTAACATAGTTCTATCCCAAAGTGAAATTTTATAATTACTCGTTAATAAAAATTCTTCTCCACCATATGTATCTGGAATAGAAACTTTAAGTATATATTTTCCATTTGTTGTCCGAGCCGAAATATCATCTAAAAAAACCTCTTCAAACCCATTATTTAAATAATTTGAAACGAACGGTGTTGCATATCCAAGTTTCATTTTTTCCCAAGGATCAAAAGAATAATTCCATACATCACCCATCATACCTACATTACTATGACCAGTTCCGAAAAACCAATGCCCGTTCTCATGCATTAACCTTCCAAAAACACCAAATTTGTTAAGTACACCTGAAGAGGGATTCCCCAAAACTGTTATCCCAGAACCATCCTCATAATTAGTTACACCTGGAAAGCCACCTAAAAAATGATATTCGTGCCCATTTTGTGTAATATTATAAGTATAAGGATTTGATGTATTACTTCCATAACCTAACAATGAATATCCCGATTTATCATCATATGAAAATAATGCATCTTGAGGTCTATCTTTATTATAATATTTATACCGATGAACTTTATATATCATATCAATATTATAATCACTTCCCCATGTAAAATTACCGGATTCTAAATCATAAGTCCAGTTATCATAATCTGACTAAATAATATTCTGAGAAGTTAAACTATCATATATTTCTTTATTAATTGCATCTTCTCTTGCCATAGCTGTACTAAAATTTGCAATATAATAGTTTACAGTGTGTTGAAGTTTAACAAAATATTCTTTTCCTATTACATGTGTTTGACCACGTGAGTTTTCACAGAACCAAGAAGAGATAGATTGTGTTCCCGGATTATAAGAATTCCACCAATCAGAAATTGAATTTTTTGTTTCTGCTATCATCGTCCCTTTATAAATTGGTCCGGTAGTTGTAGTTGCAGTCCAATTCGAATTATATGGATCAAAATCTTCATTATCGAACATAACATAGACAATAAGAATTCTCATATAATTTTCTCCCGTTAAGGTTTGCTTAGCAGGAAAGTGCAACTCTCCTGAAATAATATTATTCATTGCACATGAATAGTCCATTATATTATTATTTT
>CAIUQV010000118.1 GCA_903901375.1 uncultured Ignavibacteriota bacterium | reverse complement strand
TTGCTTTTGTGTATATGCTTAATAATGATTTATCTTTTCTTATGGCTATCCAGCTTGCCTCTATAATTATCTTTTTCAAAAACTTATTGCCTCTTCTTGTAATCCCTGTCTTTATTTCTGTCTCTCCACTAGAATGTTCATTTGGGATTAATCCTACATAACTCTTCAGCTTATGTGTGTCTTCAAATCTGCGAAAATCACCTATCTCTACTAAAAATATCATTGCTGATAATGTGCTGATTCCCGGCACACTTGACAAAATCTTAACATCTTCCTTAAACCTTGGCTGTTTTGATAACTCTAAAATGTCTTTGTCTATATCTTTTATCTGCTCATCATAAAAATGTGTTACCTTTATTAGTTGTTCCATAACCTTGCTTCCGGTTTCTGTAAAATAATCTACTTCCGATAGTAAACGGAAGAACTCCTTGCTCCAACCTTTAATGGATTCTCCTTCCTCATCATGTATCTCTTTGCCAAAAAACATTAAATTACTCTTCGTATAGTTCTTTGTCCTTGTCCTGTCCCTCACTAATTTATTCCTTAGCCTCAACAACGCTCTATATTCCCTTAGTATCGGCTCTGGAATATGTATTCCCTCCAACGATTCACTCTTTAATTGTCTCGCTAAATTCTTACTATCATGCCTGTCCGTCTTAAACTTCTTATCCTTATTGCTTATCGGTATATCTGCCGGTGATACTACTATGCATTCCATTCCCGCTGCTTTCAAATCGTCATACAAACTATACCCGCTAAAACCTGCCTCATACACCAGATGAAATTCTCCCCCTGGAAAATGTTTCTGTAAATAATCTATCAATTTCTCACTGCTCGGTGGTGATATCGAAAACGATTTCCATAATGTATTCTCTACATAAATTGTTATAAACCAACTCTTCTTATGAACATCGATTCCAACATATATCTTAATCCCTTTAAAATGCTCTTTGTTTCCCTTTGCATTATTTATTACTTTTTTAGTAATCCCGATTTTACTAACTTGTTTCATGGTAAGTCCTCTCTTTATTATTTTTAATTCGGAAAATCAAATATAATAAATCTTTTTGAGGCTTACCATTTTAAACATAAGGTCTCGCATGCTCAATTATTATGTCATCCCCGCATGTTTCTGGCGGGGATCTCGTTCTTGATCTTTAACTGTAATCTCTACCTCTATAATCAAACTTTTCTCTGCATGCTCTGTGAATCCTCTGTGTGCTCTGTGAACCTACCCACGAAATTACTTCACCATCGGCATTCTAATCCCAAACTTTTCCCTTTCCTCAAGTGCATGCTCATATCCCGCATCTGCGTGTCTCACTATTCCCATTCCAGGGTCATAAGTCAGACATCTTTCCAGTCTTGCTTCAGCATCTTTTGTTCCGTCGGCAACTATTACCATTCCGGAGTGAATTGAATTCCCGATACCAACTCCGCCGCCGTGATGAAGCGATACCCAGCTTGCTCCTCCTATGTTATGCAGTGCAAAATTTAATATTGGCCAGTCTGCAATAGCATCTGAACCGTCAATCATCTTTTCAGTTTCTCTGTTTGGCGAAGCAACAGAACCGCAGTCAAGATGGTCACGCCCTATTACTATCGGTGCTTTCACCTTTCCGGTTCTTACAAGCTCATTGAAAATCTTTCCTGCCTTTGCTCTCTCGCCGTATCCCAGCCAGCAAATTCTCGAAGGCAATCCCTGAAAATGAACTTTCTCCTTCGCAGCCTTCAGCCATTTATGAAGAAGAACGTTATCAGGAAACGCCTCCATTATCGCTCTGTCTGTTTCGTAAATATCTTCGGGGTCTCCCGAAAGCGCAGCCCATCTGAATGGACCTTTTCCTTCGCAGAAAAGCGGACGAATGTATTCAGGAACAAATCCGGGAATCTCAAACGCCTGCGCAAAACCATTTGCTTCTGCCTCACCGCGTAAATTATTTCCGTAATCAAAAGTTATAGAACCCTTTTTCATAAACTCCCACATAGTTTTGCAGTGCACCACCGCTGTCTTCTTCGCAAGCTCCTGATATTTCTTTGAATCAGATTTTCTTAATGCAACAGCCTCTTCAAAACTCATTCCCATAGGAACATAACCGCTCAGCATATCGTGTGCTGAAGTCTGGTCTGTAAGAACATCCGGCACAATTCCTCTTTTTAAAATCTCAGGCAAAACTTCTCCTGCATTTCCTACAAGCCCTACAGAAAGTGCCGTACCTTTTTCCTTAGCATCCATCACAAGTTTAATCGCCTCATCCAAATCCTTTGCAAGCACATCGCAGTAACCAGTATCAATTCTTTTCTGAATTCTTGTAATGTCCACATCAATACCAAGTATAGCACCGCCGTTAAGTGTTGCCGCAAGAGTCTGTGCTCCTCCCATTCCGCCAAGCCCGCAGGTCAGCACAAATTTCCCTTTTAAATCACCTCCAAAATGTTTCTTCGCACATGCTGCAAAAGTCTCGTATGTTCCCTGAAGAATTCCCTGCGTACCTATATAAATCCACGAGCCTGCTGTCATCTGTCCGTACATTGTAAGCCCAAGACCTTCTAATCTTCTGAACTCATCCCATGTTGCCCATTTGGGAACAATCTGTGAGTTCGAAATAATCACTCTCGGAGCATTCGTATGTGTTCTGAAAACCGCAACCGGTTTACCTGACTGCACCAGCATCGTTTCATCTTCTTCAAGTGTTTTTAAGGTTGCAACAATCGCATCGTAGCATTCCCAGTTTCTTGCTGCCTTACCGCTGCCGCCGTAAATAATCAGGTCTTCGGGTCTTTCCGCCACATCATCATCAAGGTTATTCATAAGCATTCTCATTGCCGCTTCTGCCTGCCAGTTTTTGCAGGATAACTTATTACCCACAGGTGCTTTAATATGTTTAGCCATAATATAATTAGAAATTAAATTTAAAAGGTATGATGCAAAATAACAGAATCCCCCCTCAAAATATATTTATTAATTTGGTAGAAGGGAAGTTGTTTATTATGAATGTACTAAAATCAATAATGCACTAATTTCTTTCTTTCATTACACAATTGAATTCTTTATGTTAAATCTTCATTTATAAGACAAAAAACAGGAAATTATATTATGAAAATATATTTTGCGACTTCTATTAGAGGTGCTAATGACGCTGTAAATAACAATATTCTATTAATCGGGGCTCTGAAAAAGTACGGCGCTGTTCTGACAGAACATTTTGCCGGAATTACAACGGGCACCGGCGGTGAGAAAAATCTGAGTGATAAACAGATTCACGACAGGGATTTGCAATGGATTGATGAGTGCGACGTGATTGTTGCGGAGGTTTCGAACCCGAGTCTTGGCGTGGGTTACGAAATAAGGTATGGAATCGAGCACGGAAAAAGAATCCTTTGTCTGAAACACAGCGACGGCAAACGACTTTCTGCTATGATATCGGGCAGCGATTATATTGAAGTGGAA
>CAIUQV010000117.1 GCA_903901375.1 uncultured Ignavibacteriota bacterium | reverse complement strand
TTTGCAAGACCAAGACGCAAAGTAGTTTACGTAAAGCAGCACTGCTACGTGAGACCTGTAGTGATAGTGAAACACAAACACCACCACAGGAACCATCACTGAAGAATAGTATACATACATCACTGAAGAATGAAAACAAAACCCGGATAAACTCCGGGTTTTTTGTTGCTCGAATTTAGTCTACAGACTTCCATATTTGTTTCCGACACTACCCTGCCAAAGAAAGACGGCTGGATGGCAGGGAGAATCGGGAAATGATTACAATATAAGATTTTCGCAGAAAGTGGAAATATGATTTACAGGAATGTTTAAAGATTTGTACGACATAACGGCTGAAAAAATTGTATGCTTAGAATACGAATTTAGAATTTGTTCCTGAAAGAAGTTTAGAGTGAGTTTAAACTCAACAGCTGCATCTTTATTTACCGGTACCAAGTCTGAAGATATAACGACAAAGTTTTCATCGGGGAGATCGTTATATTTTGGGTTTTCTGCATAGATAACAGAATGAAGACGGATATGTGTTTCCTCGTTAAAATCCTGAATAAACGGAAATTCTTTTCCGTTATATTCAACGGATATAACGCTGTCATTATAGTTAACGATCAAAGATGAAGGGTCATAAGCATGAGAATCGGGAGTAAGAAAAGGAATATCGACAATTCGATTGTATGACACTCTATCAAAATTTGCTTTAGTAATTGCGTTCGCGACACTCATCTTTCTGCCAGCTATTTTATACCATAGGTTTTTTAAATCCTGTGATTTATTAATCTGCTGAGAGAGTTTAGTAACAAGAGCGAATCTTTTTCTTCTATTAAGTACAGAAATATCTACGGTAGTTTTGCGTTTAGCGGGTTTCTGACAAATTACAGTTTTACCGTTTTGCTGTTTGAAGATTAAATCGCCAATTTTACCTTTTACGGTACCGAATATTGAATTATGAAGTATAGCCATAATATTAGTTTTAATTAGGTTAAATAAATAATAATTTAAAATGTGTATTGCCCCTGAGACAGGGACAATACACGGTAGAGCATAAATATGATTCTGATTATTAACATCTTTAAACAATAATATTATCAGGCAGAAACGAATGTATCCGAATAATGATGCGGAACACTATTAATGTCTGAAGTTATCAGAGCAAAGAATGCTTTTTTATCAGAATACAGATCAAAGTACTTCCCCTGCATAGTAGTTAACGGAATAGTAAACGTTAATGGATTTGTCAGGTTAATATTAACTTTATCAGAAATACTATGGATAAAAAACTGCTGTGGAACATCTGTACCGATAGGAGTTTTCAAGTAGAGCACGAGTGCCAGGCTAAATGAAGTTTCAACACCAAGGTCTATTTCGTCAACATTTCCTATCGGAGCCAGTACAACAGTAATCAAATCATTAGCGAGAGTAATGGAAGTAGACGAAGCTGTGAAACCCAATTCGGGAACAAGAGTAGCTAAGTCAGAAATTCCAGTACTTTGAACATGAGTAAAATTCTTTCTCATGATTTTATTGATGTTAGTTTGGAAACCTTTTGAGCCTTCGGGAATATAGTTCTTCCAGAAAGGTCTCAAAAGAGAGATTGCATTTACTGCATGAGCAAACTTAATAGTAAGACCGAATCTTGTTTGCCGTGCAATAACTACAGGGTCGGTGCTTGCCGGTTTAGGCAGAGGGGACCTTGTAGCATAAGAAATACCGTGCGATATCTTAAAAATAACGTCACCAATTTTTCCCCGGAGTCTTCCGAGGAACTGATCTACGACTTTTGGCATAGCTTTAACTTCCTTTCTTTGTTTTTAATTATTTTGATTCTTTCGTTGTACATTTTACTTTTGATTTTAATGCGTTAATAAAACCCATAGATAGAAATATGGTCGGTTAGTTATACATTTTGGGGATGGGCGGTCCACGAATAATGATACCGGATTGAGAGCGTGAATCGTCTTTGAGAAATATTGAAATCCAGATACAAAATTTAAGTGTGATTGCAGAAAATGCGATAATTACGGCAACGGTCGAGGGAACGTCGACAGATGGTCGAGAGAAGGTCGAGCAACGGTCGAGGAGCTTTCGACAAGAGGTCGAGGCGGAAAAAACACCTAACAACTGAAACACGACAAAATGGCGTACTATTTTTGTCTGCCCTGCTATCTTTCTGTTCTCTGTTGTATTTCTCTTTTTATCCATTTTAAATTTTTTCTACTAAAATACGGGCATTGGTTTTTTAATGTATTGAAAGTTGCATTGTAAAGTCTACAGGTTTGTCTACAGGTTTGTCTACAATTTTTTAAAAGCAATTCCGGCAATTCAAAAGGCTATGTAAAATTGAAAATGTTATAAAATGATAGTTTTTCTGAAGGAAGTTTGGCCGGGAAAGATTTATTGGAATTTGTAGATCAAAGGGTTATTCTCCAAATTTGCGTAATAGAGAAAATATTTCGTCTATTTCAAACTTATGTCTGGGTTTTCTATCTGATTTATCGGAAGTTCTAAAAGATTTATATTTTATTTCCTTACCATGTTCATTAAGGAACAATTTATTGGTTTTTACTTTCGAATTTGAATTTGAGATTAATTCGTCTAATTTTAATTTTGTAATGATATAAGCTAAATCAGCTATTTTTATACCTTCTGATAGTTGTATTGGTTTAGGGTTTTTATTGCCAAATGGTTTACCTTTTGAATTTTTAAAAATTGACATAAAAGTTTCACACTCAGAATCCACACCCCTTAAATCAAGTATAATCGAATATCTTTGTAATAACTTTGAAAAATACTGGAGTTTTGGTTTTGAACCTGTCCATTCCAATAAATCACAATTAAAAAGTGTAATAGCTTCAGCTAATTCGCATTGAGTTTTATCAACAGCACCTTTATTATTTTTTGTTTCAACAATTATTTTATCATAGCTCAAATCTTGCCTTAAAATCTGTTGACGGTTTAATTTTATTTCTAGTATACTTAATTCAATTAACTTGTAATCTACTTTTTCAATATCTTTAATTAATTTTTCCTGAATCTTACAATTTTTTACATCCATCAAGAAATTCTGTAAAACATTGATTAAATATTTTTCTCTTTTGCATTCATCTGCAATCACATCAAATGCGAACATACGAACAACCCGTCCATCATATTTAAAAGTTGGTATTTTTTCAAACAGTATTAGATATTCATCTTTCATTTCAGTATGTTTCATTCTTAGTTGCTTGATAAGCTCTTTATAGTATTCTAAAACAAAAGGAATCAACTTGCTATTTATGTAAAATATTAACCTGATTTGTTTTTCTGACAAACATCTATTAGAGCTAATAAAAAAGTTATTTTTAATATTCCTTTGTGAAATCACATTATTTAATTCATTTAATCCTAAAAGCGACTTAATCTTTTTCGTATCATATACGTTTACAATATTATTCAACTCAATAATAAAAATAGATATCCAATAGAACTTAGCGTATAAGTCCGTAAAATTTGAATAAATCTTTTTAAAATCTGTTTCGG
>CAIUQV010000116.1 GCA_903901375.1 uncultured Ignavibacteriota bacterium | reverse complement strand
CTTAAAGATATGAAAATTCCCGAAGGTTATACTATAAACTATACGGGTGAACAGGAAGACCAGAAAGAGACTTCTGCCTTTCTCGGAAAATCTCTCGTTATTGCTTTGCTGCTTATTTTCTTCCTGATGGTGATAGAGTTTAATTCTATAAGAGTACCGCTTATTATTATGCTCTCAGTCGTGCTCTCTCTTATCGGCGTTTTAAGCGGTCTGATGATTACTGCAACTCCTTTCGGTATTATGATGACGGGTATCGGTGTTATCGCTCTTGCTGGTATTGTCGTTAGGAATGCAATCGTTCTTCTCGATTTTCAGAAAGAACTTGTAAGCCGCGGTATGGATAGAGATGAAGCTCTTATTCAGGCTGGACTTATCAGAATGAGACCTATTTTCCTCACTGCTGCTGCTACAATTCTCGGTATTGTACCTTTAGCTTCAGGTGTGGACTTCGACTGGAGAACTTTTAGCCTGATTATTGGCGGTGAAAACTCTGCCTTCTGGAGACCAATGGGTGTCGCTATCATTTTCGGTCTGATGGTTTCTACATTCTTAACCCTTGTAATAACACCATCTATTTATTCGTTTACAGATGATGTTATTAAAAAAATATTCAAAAAGAAGAAGAAAGATGAGCCTCAGCAGGCATAATTATAATTCGTTTATTTAAAGGCGGTCTTAGACCGCCTTTTCTTTAATATACTGTAAAAACATAAACAAAGCCTTAAATATAACTCTCGCAATTTATTACATATACACATCCTTTTCCTCCCATTTTCAGCCCTGAAAATTCTTTTCAATCGGATGCATTTCTCAATTGATAATAAATATTAAAAACTATATATTTATGTTTGTCAAAAATTTATAGTTATTTGAGTCATGTCAGAAATTACATTAAAAGTTGAAAAAAGAAGCGCATTCAAAAGATCAATATCGAGATCGATGAGAACATCCGGTTATGTTCCGGGTATTTATTATATTCACGGTGGTGAAAATATTGCGATTAAAGCTCCTGAATTAGCTCTTCGTCCGGTTGTCTTCACAACTGAGTCGAACGTTATTAATCTTGAGGTTGAAGGTGAACCAAAACCATTTAGCTGTATTCTCAAAGCTGTTCAGTTCCATCCTATCACAAGCCGTATTATTCACTTTGATTTAATAGGGTTGAAAGAAAATGAAATGATTGAGCTTGAAATTCCTGTCGCTTTAAAAGGTAATGCTGTCGGTATTAAAGACGGTGGCCAGCTTCAGTTTATTCTGCACAGACTTAATGTTAAGTGTTTACCAAAAGATATCCCTTCACATATTGATATTGAAATCACTAACTTAAAAGTCAGTGAATCAATTAAGGTGTCGGATATTAAAATTGACAATGTTGAAATTCTCAATGATGAACACGCCGTTGTAGTCTCAGTCGTACAGCCTGCTGCTGCAACTGAAGAAAAACCTGCAGAAACTGAAGGTGCAGCAGAACCTGAAGTTATCGCTAAAGGAAAGAAAGAAGAGTCAGCAGAGTAATATTTTGTTTTATAGTTTTTTTAAACCCTTTACCTTTGTAAAAGTTAAAGGGTTTTTTTATTCCAGATTATATGAAGATTATTGTCGGGCTCGGTAATCCCGGAAATAAATATACTTTAACTAGACATAATGCAGGTTTTATCATCTTGGATTATCTCGCTGATTATCTTAAGAGTGATTTCAAACCGGGCAAAGGTGAATACTATTATGCATTGGGAAGTTTTAAAGGTGAAGAATTTCTTCTTCTGAAACCCACGACTTATATGAATAATAGCGGTCTCGCAGTTAAGGATATCCTTGACTTATATCCGGATACTGATTTAAATGATGTACTGATTATCTTCGACGATTTCCAGCTTACTTTAGGCACTGTCAGAATTCGTGAAAGAGGCAGCGATGGTGGGCATAACGGTATTGCAAGCGTTATATATCATCTGAATTCTATGGATGTTCCCAGAATGAGAATCGGTATAGGCACGGGAGATGTGATGAAGAAAGATGAGTTTGTAGATTTTGTCCTTAGTAATTTTACTGAATCTGAATTTGAAACACTGAAATCATTACTTCCTGTTTATAAAGATTGTGTGCTGTCCTTTATTAAAGAACCTTTTAAAAATGTTATGAACAGGTTCAATAAGAATTTTCTTGCAAAGGAAGATGTTAAGGAAGATAAGAAAGATAATTCTCAGGATGGATTAACTCAGCAAACGAGTGAAGTTCCTTCGGATGATTAATGTTCTTCGTACTTATTTAGTCGCAGTCTTTGATGTTTATTATATGTTTATTTGAATTTTAAAATTTCTGAATTCAGCGGCATTTTACATTTTCTTTATTCGAATTAATTAATTAAATTTACGGGAATTTGTCGGGACCTTTAAGAGTTTTTAAATATTTTACTAATTAAATAATTAAACTATGTCAACAGAATTAATACTGATTTTTGGTATTAGTATTATCGCTCTGGTTTTCGCTGTTTACTTGATTAAAAATGTCATGGGACGCGATACCGGAACTCCGAAGATGCAGGAGATTTCAAACGCTATTAAAGAAGGCGCAGAAGCATTCTTAAGAAGACAGAATAAAACTATTCTCTATCTTGCCGTTGCTACTGCTGGTCTGGTTTACCTTCTTTATTCTTTCCAGAAACCGGAACTCTCCCTCTGGGCTTCACTTTCTTTTATTCTCGGTGCACTGAGTTCAGTTGTTTCGGGATACATCGGTATGTGGATTTCCATCAGGGCTAATATCCGTACTGCTGCTGAAGCTATGAAGTCAATGAACGGTGCTTTACAGACTGCTTTAAGAGCAGGTGCTGTTTCTGGTCTGTTCATCGTCGCTCTTTCACTTTTAGGCGTTGTTGGTCTTTTCACAATTGCTAAATTTTTCGGCGGTCTTGAAGCTGATAAAATTCCGCTATACATCGCAGGTTATGGATTCGGTGCAAGCTTCGTTGCTCTTTTTGCACAGCTTGGCGGAGGTATTTATACAAAAGCTGCTGACGTAGGCGCTGACCTTGTTGGTAAAGTCGAAGCAGGTATCCCTGAAGACGACCCCAGAAACCCTGCAGTTATTGCTGACCTCGTCGGTGATAATGTTGGCGATTGCGCTGGTCGTGGTGCAGACTTGTTCGAATCAACCGCTGCTGAAAATATCGGTGCTATGATTCTCGCTGCAATGCTTTATATGGGAAACAAACCACTCTTTGGTGATAAACCCGAAGTTCTGATGCTCGTTATTCTGTTCCCGCTTATTGCACGTGCTTTCGGACTTATTTCTTCTATAATCGGTATTATGTTCGTTAGGACGAAAGAAGATAAAGACCCGATGGATGCTCTTAACAGAGGTTATTATATCACATCTTTCCTTGCAATGATTGGTTTTGCTGTCGCATCGTACTGGGTCTTCGGTTCAGGTCCTGTAGCAGCTGCAGCTCCTAATGCCTGGTGGCATTTCCTCCTTTGCGGAATAATTGGGATTATTACCTCAGTTCTTTTCTTATGGATAACACAGTATTATACTGAATATAAATACAACCCTGTTAAATCAATCGCTGAAGCTTCTAAAACAGGACCCGCTACAAACATTATTTCTGGTATTGCAGTTGGTTTTGAATGCGTTGCTTATCCGGCAATCGTTATCTCTTTTGCTATTATTTCTTCGTATGCACTCGGTATCTCAAGCGGACTTGCAAACGCAGGCTTCTTCGCTACTGCAGTTGCTACAATGGGTATGTTAGGACCCGCAGCTTACGTTCTTGCTATGGATACTTTCGGTCCTATCACTGATAATGCAGGTGGTATAGTTGAAATGTCACAGCAGCCTGAAGAAATCAGAGTTAAGACAGATAGACTTGATGCAGTCGGTAACACAACAAAAGCTCTTACTAAAGGTTATGCAGTCGGTTCAGCTGCTCTTGCAGCTTTCCTTCTCTTCCAGGCCTTTATCGTTGAAATAAAAGAATACAGTCATAATTATAATTTCCCTGGCGTTGATGTTTCTAATCCGCCGGTATTCGTCGGTGCTCTTATGGGTGCTATGCTCGTCTTCCTGTTCTCTGCCTGGGCTATCAAGGCAGTCGGACGCGCCGCACAGGCAATCATTCAGAACGTACGTGACCAGTTCAAACGCGATTCAGGAATTCTTGCTGGTACATCTAAACCAAACTATGGCGAGTGCGTTGACCTCGTTACAAGAGCTGCACTCAGGGAAATGGTTAAACCCGGACTTCTCGTCGTGCTTACTCCGGTTCTGATAGGTCTTATTTTCAAATGGCTTCATAAATATGACCCGCAGGTATTCACTGCCACAGGTGCTGAAGTAGTTGCAGCAATGCTTCTCGTCGGAACTATTGTAGGTGTTGTTGTCGCTCTCT
>CAIUQV010000115.1 GCA_903901375.1 uncultured Ignavibacteriota bacterium | reverse complement strand
GTGGCATTATGATTATAACGGATGGCAGGAATATAAATTAATGGACATATCTTTTGAAGAACTTGAGAATCAAAAATGAGGAAAACAACCTTACTACTTATTGTATTACTATTTATCGTCAATGATTTACATGCTGACAGTAATTTAAAAGTGCTGTCTCCTTCCGGGGAACTGACTGTTGAAATTAAATTTGAGAATAAAAGAATATTTTATAAATCATCATACAAAGATGAAAAAATAGTTAATTATTCCGGAATGGGTTTTGTATTAAGCAACTCTGACAGTCTTTGCTTCTTTGATTTATTAAAAGCAGAAAGAGTCACTTATGATGATAACTGGAAACCTGTATGGGGACAGTACTCCGCAATCAGAAACAATTATAACGAACTTTTATTATACCTTAAAGATATAAATCAAAACAGACTTATAAATATTTGCTTCAGAGCTTATGACGATGGTTTTGCTTATAAGTATAGCTTTCCTGAAAATAATCCTGAAATAACAATAAAGAGTGAGGAAAGTTATTTTTCGTTTCCTGAAAACAATAATTGCTGGTGGATATGGGCGGATTACAATACACTTGAGAAGCTTTATTTTAATACACCAATGAAAGAAGCATCACACGTTGCCTCACCATTTACGATGCAAACACCGAAAGGAACATTTATAAGCATACACGAAGCTGCAATAGATGACTATTCAAGCATGACATTAAAGCAGGATAATAATGACTCACTTACTTTCAAAGTTAATCTTGTTCCATGGGCTGACAGTACAGTGGTTAAAACATCTGCGCCTTTTAACACTCCGTGGAGGGTTGTGTTTGTTTCACCAAGTGCAGGAGGACTAATTGAATCGTCTTTACTATTGAATCTGAATGAACCTTCTGAATTATCAGATGTCTCCTGGATTA
This sequence comes from uncultured Ignavibacteriota bacterium, assembly GCA_903901375.1. Taxonomy (GTDB): domain Bacteria; phylum Bacteroidota; class Ignavibacteria; order Tepidaquicellales; family Tepidaquicellaceae; genus CAIKZJ01. Next base: position 4,949 of record CAIUQV010000115.1, on the reverse strand, counting down.
AACCGATAAAGTACATCGGTATCTGGTGGGAAATGCATCTCGGGATTTCTACCTGGGCAATGAACAGCGGCAGACACGGAGCGACAACTGAGAATGCTAAACGATACATAGATTTTGCAGCCTCAAACGGAATAGAAGGACTTGTGATAGAAGGATGGAATAAAGGATGGGAAAACTGGGGAACAAAAGATGCATTTGATTTTGTAACACCTTATCAAGATTTTAATATTAAAGAAGTTGTAGAATATGCAAGAAGCAAAAATGTAGAGATAATTGGGCATCACGAAACCGGAGGCGACATATTAGCTTATGAAAAGAAACTTGACTCTGCATTTGCTTTGTATAAAAGTCTCGGAATAAAATATGTGAAGAGTGGATATGCTGGTCCGGTAAATCCTTCAACTGAAAATCATCACGGGCAGTATATGATAAGACATTTTAACAAAGTGATGAGGACTGCCGCAAAATATGGAATAATGCTTGATGTTCACGAGCCAGTAATTCCTTCAGGCTGGAGCAGAACGTATCCCAATTTAATGACATTTGAGGGAGTAAGGGGTATGGAGTGGAATGCGTGGAGTTCAGGAAATCCACCGTCCCATACCTGCACACTACCTTTTACAAGAGGACTTGCAGGACCGATGGATTACACACCCGGTATCTTCGACATATCAGAACAGAGATTTGAAGAAAGACGGGTTAAGTGGAACTGGTTGGATACGGGGAGGACTTCTGTACATAGTACAATCTGCAATCAGATTGCTTTAATGGTTGTGCTTTACAGCCCGCTTCAAATGGCAGCCGATTTACCGGATAATTATATGAATCATCCTGCGTTTAGTTTTATATCCCAAATACCATCAAGCTGGGATGAGACAAAAGTGCTTGATGCAAAGATTGGTGAATATGTAGTAATAGCAAGGAGAAAAGGTGATACGTGGTTTGTTGCAGGAATTACAAATGAAAAATCAAGAACACTCCCAATGAAATTTGATTTTCTAAAAAGGAATAAGAGATATACATTAAATAAATGTGTTGATTCCGAAGATGCACATTACGAAAACAATCCAACGGGATACATCATCAGCACTGAAATAATAAACTCAGAATCTGACATCAAGATTAAAATGGCAGAAGGCGGCGGATTTATTATGATACTTAATTAAACTGTATTTCCTTTTGGAGTTTTCCTGACAAACAAAGCTATAATAAGCGTAGTTGTTAATCCCATTAAAGGAGTAAACATCAACCCTTGTAAGATGAAACTCTTTATGTTGAAATAACTCTCCGCAGCATCCTTCGTCATCCTTCCATTACTAACAGAATACTCTATCATATTTGGGAAAAACTCCGGTGCAATTCCTGTAGACACAACATACTGAACCACAGGTGTTAGCAAAGTTACCAGTGCTGTTATTATCAATCCTGAAATGAGCCCTTGCACATAAGTCATATAACCATTATAATAGTAATTCCTTTTATCGAGCAATGCAAGAACATATATTGTAATAGCAGGAATGGCAATAAAGTTTGAATAAAGAGAGTGTTTACTGATACGAACGGTATAAAGTCCTGCGGACTTTTCGAGAATAATCCAGATGAGTTGCATTACTACAAATATAACAGCCCATTTGAATTCAAGCTTAATGTTTTTCATTGTATTGTTCCCCAATTTTACTTGGGTTAATGTAACAAATAGGAAACAAATATTCCCTACAAATCCTAATAAAGCGAAATATTAATTTATAAGATTATAAAGCGAAACATTCTAATTCCTTACGCATCTCACATAATTATAAACTATTAAAGCATCACCCTGTGGTCCGCGGTATTGAGGATAATAAGATTCCTTACCTGTTTTGGGATCGCTTCTTTGCGCACCAGCTCCATGAACATCCATCAGGAAACCAAACATTTTACCGTATGCTTTACCGAATGAAACATACACAGCATTTGAATATGGGGAAGCTCCGTCCAGATGTGTTGTTCCTGTCCAGTAATTTGGATAATGTCCCGGCTTTCCCATAGGGTCGTTTATTGAAGTTACATTGAATACAGGATCAATAGCTGCAGTACCGGTAAATGAAGGACTTCTTGTATAGTCTACTATACTTTGAAGTTCTTTGGCGTTTGGTAGTCTCCAGTCGGAGTAATTTGCCAGTGTTAAATTTTCAGCATACATAAGTGCGTTCTTCCAGTTGACTCCTTCACCGTTATCAGATCTCTGCCACATAAGTCCTGTGGCATTATCAGTTACTGTACCGTCGCCGTTATCAACAAATTTATTTATTCCGTATGATGTATTTCCCCGAACCATACGGAAATACATTTTTCTTGGAGCAGTGTTATTACTTTCGGGATAATATTTCGGGTATCCTTTAATTCTACCGTCAATAAAATTGACACCAAAGACAGTTGAGTCTCCCTTAAAAGTTAATCCTTTGTATTGAGTGGATGACCAGGTCTGAGCGTCAATTATTCTTTCTCCTTTTGAAACATCACCAAAAGGCTGCTCAAAATAAACAGTATCAATATATTTTTGGAAACCGCCCGGTCCTCCTTTCCCTGTAAACAGAATTAAGGAGTACAATTCTTTAATAGAAGGAACACGCCAGTCATTATATCCGCCCAGTTTCATTTTATTTGCTTTAATAAATGCATCGTTAAAAGTAATCTTCTCACCCATATACTTTTGCCACATTAAGCCTGTAACATTATCAGTAACTGTTCCATCACCATTATCTTTGTAAGAAGGTTCATTACCCTGATAAGTTGCATCCTGTCCGTAAAAAGGAGTCCCCAATGCAGTAGCATTTATCTCAAAGAAGTCATCATAAAAAGTGTGCACACCTGTGTCAACTATCGGATAAGTTAATTCAGAATTATTATTGAGCTTAAAAAACCCGACAACAGTTAAAATGCAAAGGAGAAGAATAGCTACAAAATATAACTTTTTACTTATTAACGAATTTTTCATTTGATTGCCCCTTTTGATATATGATTTAGTATTTAATAATTAGATGACATTATCAGCGAAAACTTGCGAAGAGTATTCCTATGGAAAAGGTAAGTGCTTACAGCGGGTCATGAATATGTATTTTATATTTTACTGCTTAAAAATCCTGATAAGTACAACGGATTAAAACCGCAATAGTAGAATTTATTATCTTATTTACTTATTCAATTTAATTAAACTATCTAAATATATAATTTGTCTTATAATATTATATTTAATTTAACCGAATAATGATTGAGTAAAGCAATAATTATCTGTATAGTTTTGTGTCTTTTTGTGGTTAATATTTATGCACAGGATATAGACATTGGAAATACAAAATCTGACACACTTGAATATCATCCTCAGATAGACAGCTATTTCAAAAAATCGAATATACTGATTCCGATATCTGAAGTAATAGGAATAAATCTTGGTTTATGTGCATTCAACAATTATGTATCGAAGGAGCCGTTCGCTAAAATATCTTTTAAATCAATTGCGGATAATTTTAAAACCGGGTTTGTTTGGGATAACGATTTCTTCGTAACGAATCAGTTTGCACATCCGTACCACGGGAGTCTGTATTTTAATTCTGCCAGAAGCAGCGGATATACATTCTGGGAGTCTGTACCTTTTACGTTCGGTGGTAGTTTTATGTGGGAAACAACTATGGAGACAGACCCGCCTCAGACTAATGACCTTATAAATACAACAATGGGCGGGATAATGCTTGGTGAAATATCACACAGACTTTCCTCTCTGGTGCTGGATGAAAGTACATACGGATTCAACAGAGTATCACGTGAGATACTTGCAACACTAATAGACATTCCAAGGGGTTTTAACAGATTATTAAGAGGAGATATAAACAGGCACACACGCAGGAATGTAAACGATGTATTTCCAATTAACAGCAGATTCAGTTTTGGTTATGCGAATGTTGACAGAAAGAAGAAATATAATATTAATAAAGATAATGCACTTGCCGAGCTTGTATTTATTTATAAAAAGGATCTGAACAGCGAATCTTTTAAACCATTTGAAATATTCAGATTAAAGCTTGGTATTGATGCAAAAACCGGAGAAGAGCCGTCATCCTGGGTTGACGTTTATGGGATACTATACGGAAAGAATCTTGCACGCATAAAAGACAAGGCACTGATATTAGGTGTGTTTCAGGATTTTGACTTCTTTAACAATTCTATCTACAATCTGGGAGCTCAGAGTGCAGGACTTGGATTAATAGTAAACGTACCGATAAGCAGACACTTTTCATTTTCGGCAAACGTGCACAACAACTTTATAGCACTCGCTGCTTTAAACTCCATATACAGAGGCGGAGAAAACAGGGATTACGATTTCCTGATGGGTGATAAGGTGCTTGCAGAGGGTATTCTGGATGCGGGACCTTTCAGTCTTCAGCTGGAATATAAACTTTACCTGATGAAGTCTATTAACGGAATTGCCGGCAACCATACGATGGGATTTCTAAACCCAAAACTGTTTTTGAAAGTATACAAAGGACTGGGTGCAGGTGCAGAATTTATATACTACCACAGACACAGTGTTTACAAGAAAATTGAAGTGAATAATCTTGACTTAACCGAGCACAGGTTTTATTTGTCGTACTGGTTTTAAGCTGATATTTAGAAAACCTACTTCAAGACTTAGGATAAAGACGATTAGTGTATGTAGCAGACCATTCATACTTTTCTTTCAGTTCATTGAATTTAATGATGGCAATCATAATATATGTTTTATGAAAATATTCCTGATTTGAGATTAAAGCATTTGAATACGACAAGGAAATATGATTGATACCGTCGGGAGTTTCATTTTCAACTGTTTGTGTTTTAAGTAAGGAGCCGATTAAGTTATCTTTTGGCGGTTTGTCAGCGTCTGTAAAAACGAACAAAGAATAAACCCGGTAAGGCGGTTCAAGAAATTTGGG
>CAIUQV010000114.1 GCA_903901375.1 uncultured Ignavibacteriota bacterium | reverse complement strand
GCTCGAATGACTTTGATACTTCCGTATTTTCATTCCGCACTCCGACAGTTGCAGGATTAAACTTCAGTATTTTTCCGTTTTCTCCGAAAGCAAAACCATGCTTTTTGTCAGGAAAAACAATATCGTTTATTACACAGGAGTCCGGCGTATTAAGCTGTGCAAATGTTCTGCCGCTGTCTTGCGAATAAATAAATGTACGCGTATATCCTAACGACCCCCATCCGTCTTTCAAATCTCTGAAAGCAAGGACAGTAGGCAAACCGAAAATCTCAAGAGAATTATATTTCCAGGTCTCACCTGAGTTTGAAGACGTGATTGTACTCGCCCCGTATTCAAAGTCACCTCCGAAACCTAATATCCGTAATGAATCGAAGAAAAACATATCCAGATTCGGCTCGGGCGAAACAATGTAAGGCGTCCACCTCACTCCTCTGTTTGTCGTTCGCCAGATTATCCCCGCAATATCCATCACTCCGCCGACTGCATAACCGTAATTGTTATTGTAGAAGGCAAAATTTGTCACTGGAAAATTCATAACTGAAAGAGAATCAATCTCAACATCAATCCAGTTAGCTCCTGCATCTGTAGTCCGTAAAAGATTCTTGTAAGCTCCGCCTAAAAATCCATATAGAGAATCCTGAAAGTAGACTTTCCTGAGGTAAACATTTTCTAAAGGGAAAAATGAAGTGTCCCAGTTTACACCTCCGTCAGTGGTTTTGAAAAAATATGTTCCGTATGGAGGAACGGGGTTGTATATGTTCCATCCAAGTGCCCATCCCAGTCTTTTGTTCAGAAAGAAAATATCGTGAATAGAAACTCTTGATTTTGAATTTTGTATCGTCCAGTTTAATCCTCCGTTAGATGTCCTCATTATCAGACCGGTGTCACCGCAAGCCCAGCCCGTGAGGCTGTCAAGGAATATTGAGTTTTTAATGTTGTTTGCTGTGGGACTGTATGAATTTAACCAGTATTCCTGTGAATACAGTAAACACGTATTGATGAATATGAAAGTTATTAAGAAGTATTTTTTAAGCCGCATTTTGAAAATATTTATAATTACACTAAATCAAATTAGACCTTTTCCTTATATACCACTCTATAGATAATAAAACTATAACCAATATTAAATACAAAAATGACCTGCGGAATAATACCTTCACAGACGTCATCTTTACATTATCTCCCTGTGTCTTTAATATCTCTTTTACTTCATTATCGCTCTTTGTTCTTAAGTTCTGCCCGTTCGTTCTGAACGCTATCTCTTTCAGTATGTCTTCCTTAGCCTTTGTTTCATTGTATTCTTCCTTTGCATTTCCAACACTATATTTTACCGAGCTGCTGACAAGATATTTCCCGTTTTCATATAAATCACCTTTTGCAGTATAATCAGCAATATCGAATAAAATATGTTCGTTATTGAATACATTACTGCCCGCCTGATTTAAATTCAGAGTTTCGTTCTTTCCGTTACCGGTTACATTCACCTTTACTTCATACTTTTTTAAAGGATCTGCATCTTTGTAATAAGCACTGTAAAGTATATTCTCGCTTATGGCATAATAGTCTTTATTGGTTTTGATTACAAACCTTTCACCGGAGTTCTCATCAACTGTCAGGTTAATCATTGCCGATATAAGCCCCTGAAGAAAACCATAATTGCCCTGTGGATTAAGGTTCCATTTGAAATACCCGTATCCTAAAAATCCTGCTGACCTTGTACCTGATGTATTGTCAACAATTATTGCCGGTTCGCTTTCCTGAGTCGTTAATCCAAGTACTGTTGAATTAGGTTTAACGCTGAACGCTTCCTTGTAAAAATAAGACTGCGGGTAAATGTTAAACCTGTTAAGTGATTCCGCCTTTTCCGTTACGGCATTTGCAGTTATTCTTATGTTGCTTCTGAATTCCTTTTTGCTTATGTCATTTACAATAAACGGAAGATGATTCTGTAATTCCCGTAATTTGTCAAAAGATACATCAGAAGAATTAATAAAAATAACGGGTAAATTGTGCTCTTTCAGGCTTTTCTCCAGACTGTTTATCTGCTCTTCACTTGTAACCTCTGTGGGAAATCCGTTTAAAATTATTAAGCTATAATTTCTTAAGTCAGGAATATCGCCATCGTAATTTTCTATTTTTTGCTAGACCTAATAATCCAGCTGAAAGTATTTTTATTATTGTAGAAGTATCTATTTTTGCTCTATCTAGTTCGATTATTGCATCTTTTGATTTAGAACTGGTAT
>CAIUQV010000113.1 GCA_903901375.1 uncultured Ignavibacteriota bacterium | reverse complement strand
GGGATTAAACATTAAAGTTGTGTCGCTGCCCGACGGCGAAGACCCAGATTCATACGTCAGAACAAAGGGGGCGCACGAATTTGAGAAACAACTGCAGTTCAGCAAGTCAATAATTAATTTTATCAGTGATTCGTATAAGAACGCTGGAAAGCTCACAACTCCTGAAGAGAAATCTGACTTTGTGAAAGAAATAATAGGATACATAGTAAGAATGCCCGACAGGATTAAAGCCTCTTTTTATGTTAAAGAGCTTGTCAGCGAATATAAGTTATACGAATCAGATTTGAGGGACGAGCTGAACAGGGCATACGCCGAGTACAAGAAAACATCATTCCCGAAATCGTCAGTCGTTCTTCCTGCAAAAACAAGGGAAAGCAGAAAAGAGAAAGAAAGCCGCCCGACGAATACCGAAATCGAAATCGTGGATTTATTCGTAAAAGGAGATTACAAGAACAAAACTTACAAGCCTGCACTGCATTATCTGGCAGATAACTTATACATAGATTACATAACCAATGAAACGGTTCTTAAAACAGTGGAGCTGCTGCTTGACGAATGGCACAACGAGGGTAATATAGACGTTGCAAAATTAATCTATAAAACAGAAGACGAGGGGATAAGAAACCTTCTCCACTCACAGTCGAGTCAGTTATACGAAATCACAAAAACAGACCATCTCCCTCCGGACAGTCTGCTTGCAATAGTAGAGAACACTCCGACAGATTATCTGAAAATGGCAATGGATATTATCAACTTGCTGAAGCTTCAAACCGTAAACAGGAAAATCCGTGCTGCTTTAAAAGACCCTAAGAATCATAACGAAGGGCTCGGTTACCTTGAGGAAAAGCGCAAAATAAACAGGAAACGCAGCTAACCACCCAAAATCATTATCCCATTTTATCCAAAAAGCTACTCATAAACCTAAAATGCATGTTTTTGATTGCCAACGTCATTTATGCGTTAATTTTTAATGATATTTTTGGTAAATTTTATGATAACTAAAGAAATTATTTTTGATATGCCAGACTGGTCTATAGATGTACTTATTGCTTTAGCAAAAATTGTAGTCGTTGAACTTGTTCTGCTTACCGGAGTAGCCTATTCCGTGTATGCAGAAAGAAGAGTATCTGCCTTTATTCAGCACCGTTATGGTCCGAACCGTGTCGGTTTTCAGGGATTATTCCAGCCTCTTGCAGACGTTTTCAAGCTTATAATGAAAGAGGATATTGTACCTGCGAATGCGAATAAATTCGTGCATACAGTTGCACCCGCAATATCGCTCTTCGTTGCACTGTCTACGTTTGCGGTAATACCTTTCGGAGATAAAATCCTTATCGCCGGAAAAGAAATCAAGCTTCAGATAGCGGACGTAAACATCGGCGTTCTTTACATTCTGGCGCTTCTTTCTCTCGGGGTTTATGGAATAACACTCAGCGGATGGTCTTCAAACAATAAGTATTCACTGCTCGGCGGTTTAAGGTCTTCTGCACAGATGATAAGTTACGAGCTCTCAATGGGGCTTTCCGTACTTGGTATTATTCTTCTTAACAGTTCTTTCCGGCTGGATACAATAGTTCAGAACCAGTATGGATGGAAATGGAACATCATACTTCAGCCCATTGGTTTTATAACTTTTCTTGTGGCATCTTTTGCAGAAACCAACAGAACACCTTTTGATTTACCCGAAGCCGAACAGGAACTTGTGGGTGGATACCACACTGAATACTCGAGCACAAAGTTTGCACTCTTTTTTATGGCAGAGTACGCGGCAGTGATAGTCTCATCGGCAATTATCACAACACTTTATCTCGGCGGCTGGCAGTTCCCGTATTTACAGACTTTCGGTTTACCGGATATGGCAGTAAGCATCATACAGATACTAACGTTTGCCTCAAAAGTAATATTTATGGTCTTTGTCTTTATATGGGTCAGGTGGACGATTCCGAGATTCCGATACGACCAGCTTATGAACATCGGCTGGAAAGTGATGCTGCCCGCAGCACTTGTAAATTTAATATTAACGGCATTAGTAGTAACAATTATAAAATTAAATTCTTAAGTATGAAAAAAACTATCTTTCTTCTTTTGTTCGTGTTTGCTTTTGCGGCACTTTCAAAAGCACAAATGTACTATGAGTTCACATTACCCGACCTTGACGGTAACGATGTCTCTTTCGGTAAAATTGTTGATAAATCAAACGTTGTAATGCTCAGTTTCTGGGCTACCTGGTGTACACCATGTAAAGAAGAGATGAAGAAAATGGCAGACATTTATGAAAAATACAAAGGTCAGGGTTTTGAATACGTAGCAATAAACAACGATAACCAGAAATCAGTCTCGAAAGTAAAATCATTTATTACCGCACAGGGATACACTTTCCCGGTGCTGATGGATACAGACAAGAAGGTGTTCGAAGGATACAGCGGAAAAGATGAAATGCCTTATTCCGTTATAATCAATAAAAAGAAAGAAATCATTTCAGTTCACACCGGATTTAAGACCGGTGACGAAGTGATGATTGAGAACGAGATAAAAGCAGCACTTGGAATTAAATAACAATTTTAAAATTTCCCTATTATAATATAAATATGAAAAAATTTCTATTTGTCGTTATATTCTTTTCCTTTGCACTGGCAGCTAATGCCCAGCTGAACCTTAACGTGAAAGCCGCTTTAAATAACTTGCTGAGGTACGGCAGCGGTACAGAAACTATTCTTGGCAATGCCAATCCAAAGGAATATTTTGAAAACGTTACGGATGCAAGATTATCTGTTAATGATATTGTGTTTGGAATGAGGTATGAAATTGACCAGCCTATAGAATACGGTGTTAACTTCAGGGGTATTAAGAAAAGATACGTTGAATACAGCAATAATAATGT
>CAIUQV010000112.1 GCA_903901375.1 uncultured Ignavibacteriota bacterium | reverse complement strand
TTACAGTAATGAAAGTTATTTGTCAACATAAAACAGACGAAAGAATGGTATAATTATCAAACCGAAAGAGAAGAAATGAAAGCAGACACGTCTATGGAAAAAAATGTCAAGAGATAAAATTATCCCTTTAACGAAGTTAATACTTCACTATGGCATTTGGTCTCACTTCTTGTCAGCGACTTTACTTTATCAACAAAAGTTTTCTATTGTTCTTTCAGTTCTTACTTTACTTTTATTATTTTCTATGATTTTTCTATACGTCTATTTGAGCTCTCTGATCTAATGTTTAGATACTTGGGCTACGGTAAATTTTAGAATAAAACAGGAGAGGGTTAACCGAATTATTGGCATGTCTTTGATACGAAATGTTATTGTCGTTTCTTATCTCGCTGCATCGTGTCAATTGAACACTCTCTCCTATTCTTTTAGAACTTTTTTAGAAACAATTATGGCATTTTCGGATTATTAACTTTTAATCTCATCCTTCTAAAATGCTCTTTTCTCTTTTTGTTTATTTAACCGACTGTAATCTTTTCTCAGGTTGATTCAGACCAACTTATATTTGCTATATTTATCTTAGTCTGCTTTTTCTTTCGGTTTTGATTCTCTCCATTTGTATGGATTATATTTTGTACCTGTCTTTAATATTCCATATGTAATTAGTGCTATGCGTCTTGATATTTGATTACGTGCATTATCTTCCGGGATTCCTTTTGATAAAAGTGAATCATAATATTCTCTTAATGGACAATTCCCGTTGATTACTGATATTGCTGCCGATTTATATACTGCTTTTAATCCTCGGTTGCATCTTGTATTCTTCTTACCATAACTTTTACCGCCGCTCATCTTTTGGTGTTTCACTAACCCGCAATAGCTTAAATACTTTCCACCTGTCTTAAATCGATTTGCATCTACTACGTTTGAAAGTATTGTAACAGCTCTTATTACACCTATACCATTTATACCTTTCATATATTGTAAGTTTTTGTTTTGCCCGACAATTTCACTGAATTTTTTCTCGTATTCTCTTTTCTGTTCATTATACAAATCTATGCGTTTATCTTTCTGATTTATTATCCACTTTAATATCTCATCGTCTATCTTTTCCAGTTTCTTATATGATCTTCCTGCTCCTCTGTATATTGCAGATTTTTCATTCTTTACCCGAGTTCCTAACTTTACTAATTGCTCATAATCACGAACAAGTTTGCGCAGTTCATACGTTTTGTCTAGACTGTGGAATACTTCCTTCAATAAACCACTTCGTAATAACAAACTCAACTTACCGGCATCCAACTTATCTGTCTTCGGACCCTCACTTAATAGTCTATTCCTGTATGGATCACAGATCAATATCTTCTCTGCATATTCATACAACTCAACGTATAACCAATGAGTTGATGTTGTCTCTTCTATCGTCACTATTTTACTTCCCTTTAAATTACTAAGGTATGCTTTCAAGTGTTTTACATCTGAATCTACATCTGTAATTTTTGGTTTGACGCCTTCCTTCTTTAATGTCGCTACTGCCATGTTGCTTTGCGACCAATCAATAGCAATATAATAATCATATTTATCGTTATTGATTATTCTGTCTTTTGTACTTATCTTTTCTGAGTACATTTTTGGTCTCCTTTCATTTTTGAGATGCCAAGTTAAAATACTTGAAATTAGTATTTATGCACCGTTAATGGAAGAGAGACCTTTTTCCAATTTACCGAATTTACACGAATAATAAGAAAAGCTTTTTAAGGCAAAAAGAAGAGATTTACCACTAAGGCACTAAGGGCACAGAGATTTTTCAGGCTAAGAGATAGAGAATAGAACACGGATAAGAACGGATTATGCGGATTTGCACGGATAGTTTTCAGGCAAAGAGCAATTCACCACAGAGTACACAGAGCACACAGAGATTTTTCAGGCTAAGAGAAAAAGAATATTATGTT
>CAIUQV010000111.1 GCA_903901375.1 uncultured Ignavibacteriota bacterium | reverse complement strand
GCACGAAGGACGAGTGCCAGGAGCTCGTCTGTCAAGATGCCGTGAGTAGTTTTCTATTCCGGTGCAGTATCCGACTTCTTTTATCATCTCAATGTCGAAATTTGTTCTTTGTTCAATCCTCTGTGCCTCAATCAGTTTATCCTGTTTCTGAAAATACTGTACCTGTTCCCACATTTCTTTTCTGATATCGCCAATTGCATCTTCAATCTTCTCGGGTGTTGTAACAAAATATTTAGCGGGGTATATGGAAACGCTGTCGTCAACACCGATAGTCCTTCCCGTTAATCTCTCAATGTAACTTATTCTTTCGATATCGCCGTCGAACATTTCAATTCGTATTCCCTTTTCGTCTTCATAAGCAGGCACAACTTCTACCATATCTCCTCTAACCCTGAAATTTCCCCTGCTCAAGTCAGAATCATTTCTTACGTAATGTATATCAACAAGTTTTCTAAGCAGGTCTTTTCTCGATATCTTCATCCCCTTTTTAAGAACAAGAACCTGCTCGGCATATTCTTCAGGAGCGCCTATACCATATATACAGCTAACGGAAGAAACAATTATAATATCTTTTCTTCCTTCCATTAAAGAAGCAGTTGCCCTGAGGCGGAGTCTGTCAATTTCTGAATTAATCGATAAGTCCTTTGCTATGTATGTATCTGTTGTAGGAATGTATGCTTCGGGCTGATAATAATCATAATAGGAAATAAAAAACTCTACACGGTTTTCGGGAAAGAAATTTTTGAATTCTCCGAATAACTGAGCAGCGAGAGTCTTATTATGCGACATAATCAGAACGGGTTTGCCAACATTCTGAATAACATTAGAAATGGAAAAAGTCTTGCCAGAGCCCGTAACGCCAAGGAATACCTGGCTTTTCTCGTTTCTTAAAATTCCGTTTGTTAATTCCTCTATAGCCTTCGGCTGGTCGCCGGTAGGTTTATAGGCTGACTGAAGATTAAAATTCATTTATTAAGATAATCTTTTGCAAGATTATTTTCAGGGTCTAAACTTATCACTTTTTCAAAGTCCGATTTAGCCTTTCCGGATTCTCCGAGGTTATAATATGCGATTCCTCTTTTCAGGTATGCATCCGGTGCCCCCTGTGAAAAGGCAATGTACTTATTGAACATTTCCACGCTTTCCCGGAATGCCGATTTACTCAGATATTCATTGCCGATATCCCTTACAAATTTTTCCCTGCTGATTATTCCGGAAAGTGAATTAAGAAAATAAGGCAGTGACTCTGCATAAAAATCATTGTCAAAATAAAGTTTTCCTATCAGAAGCTGCAAATACCAGTTATCGCTTTTCCTGTCTTTATACTTTTTAATAACATTTCTGACGCTCGGGTTAATGTTTACTGTATCATCTTTTGTAAGCTTTATATCAACGAGGTCGCGGAGCATATCGTAGGAAATAGATTTATTCAGAATATTAATTTTATCCTCAAAATCCTTTGTGAAGTGAAAAACTTTACGGATTCTGCTGTCGTTATTACTGTAAGTTTCAATGTACTGTTTAAAGAAATACAAAGGACCAAGAAGCAGAGAATTTCTTACGGAAGTTCTTCCGAGGTATACATCAACACTATAAGTCATCT
>CAIUQV010000110.1 GCA_903901375.1 uncultured Ignavibacteriota bacterium | reverse complement strand
GTTGGTATAGAGCCGAATGTTCCTGTGATAAAGAGACACGTGGAAAATTCACTAATGCTGGTGACTGCTTTGAATACACATATAGGATATGAAAAAGCAGCAAAGATAGCTAAGAAAGCACATAAAGAAAATAAAACTCTCCGTGAAGCGGCGATAGAACTCGGATTTCTTACGAGCGAACAGTTTGACCAGTGGGTAATTCCGAAGAATATGGTCGGAAATCTTTAAAATAAAGACTTAGTAAATAATAACAGGAGTGCAATGCACTCCTGTTTTGTTTTTAGAGTATAATTTTGAAAAGAGCGATCCCAGCCAAAGCCGCGCGGGGATGACACAATGATGAGCGATTCCCGCCAAAACCACGCTCAGATGACAGTTTGGGAAATTACTTTGAATGACAAAATGTGTTATTAAATCGGTTTTGAAAAATATTGAAAAAAGACTAACTATTCTTAAAAAAAGGGGTTTCTTAAATTGAATAAAACACTTATTTTTGTAATATTAAAATAACAATTAACCTTAATATTTTAAAATATTTCCTCAAATATGACTGTACCCAATTACAAAAGCAAAGTTGTTACCGCTGAAGAAGCAGTAAAAGTTATAAAATCAAACGATACAGTTCACCTGCACGCAAACAGTGCATACCCCGATGTACTCGTAAAAGCAATGTGTGACAGATACAAAGAGTTAAACAACGTGAAAGTTATGCACCTGACGACATTTCACAAAGCTCCATACGTAGAGCCGAAGATGGCAGGGCATTTTGTACACGAAGCATTGTTTACTGCGGGAAATGTGAGAAAAGCAATAAACGAAGGAAGGGCAGACTGTTATCCGGTATTTCTTTCAGAAATAGGATGGCTGATGGACCTTGGCAGAATGCCGATAGACGTCTGTATGCTGCATCTTTCACCGCCGGACGAGCACGGTTACTGTTCATTCGGAGTGAGCAATGAAGTTTCTAAAACAGCTGCTGAGAATGCAAAGATAGTGATTGCTCAGATTAATCCGAAGATGCCGAGAGTGCTCGGTGATAATTTTATTCACGTCAGCAAACTGAAGTACATAGTGGAAGTTGATGCACCACTGCTCGAAGTACCGATGGTTGACGCAAACGCTTCAGAAGAGGAAAAGAAAGTTTATCAGACAATTGCAGAGTACATTTCTTCGCTCATCTGCGACGGTGCAACGTTGCAAATGGGAATAGGTGCTATTCCTGACGCAGTGCTTCCATTCTTAAAGGAAAAGAAAGACCTTGGAATTCACACGGAAATGTTTTCAGACGGCTTGATTGATTTAATAGACCTTGGTGTTGTAAACGGAGAGAAGAAATCCTTCATGCCGAATAAAGTTGTTTCATCATTCGTTATCGGAACGAACGTTGTACACGATTACATACACAACAATCCGTTAATCGAATTCCGTTCTTCGAAATTCGTAAACGACCCAGTTAACATTTCGCGCAACGATAATATGATTTCAATCAACTCTGCTATTCAGGTTGACTTAAGCGGGCAGGTTTGTTCTGATTCTATGGGTACGAGAATCTTCTCGGGTTTCGGCGGGCAGGTTGACTTCGTAAGAGGTGCGATGAGAAGTAAGGGCGGACGTTCGATACTTGCGTTCCCTTCGACGACGAAGAACGATACAATATCAAAGATAGTACCAATGTTAACGCCGGGTTCGGGTGTAGTAACATCGAGAGCAGACGTACAGACAATCATAACTGAATACGGAATTGCAGATTTATACGGCAAGACATTAAGAGAAAGAACAAAGCTCTTAATCAGCGTGGCACATCCAAACTTCAGAGAAGAACTCGAAAAACAAGCACGTGAGTTCAAATGGCTGTGGTAAGGAAAGATAAAGCTATAGTTTTAGTAAGCGGCGGTATGGATAGTTCCCTTACCGCCGCATTTGCTTTTAAAAAATACGAGCTTGCGTTCCTGCACGTAAACTACGGTCAGCGAACGGAGAGACGCGAGCTGAAAGCCTTCCACGATATCGCAAAGTACTACGGCGTCAAAGACAAGCTGATAGTGGATATCGGTTACCTGAAAAAAATCGGCGGCTCATCTTTAACGGATAAGAAGCTTAAAGTCACGAAAGCAAACATCAAATCAAAGAAGATACCTTCAAGTTACGTTCCATTCCGCAACGCAAACATACTCGCAATTGCAACAAGCTGGGCAGAAGTTATCGGTGCAAAAAGAATTTACATAGGAGCTGTGGAAGAAGATTCAAGCGGATACCCCGACTGCAGGAAATCATTTTTTGAATCGTATGAAAAGATGATTAACCTCGGCACAAAACCAACGACTAAGATAAAAATTGTTACTCCGATTATAAATTTCTCAAAGAAGAAAATCGTAGAGTATTCTTTTAAAATGAAAGCTCCGATACATCTTACCTGGTCGTGCTACAAGAGGGAAGACGCAGCCTGCGGAGAATGCGACAGCTGTGCACTGCGGCTCAGGGGATTCCGTCAGGCGGGTAAAAAAGATGCGATTGTTTATAAGAAAAGCATAAACTATTTTTAGTAATGGAAACTAAGAATTCAAGATTTATAAACATAGTCGCAGCCCTTTTTCTTGTGGGGTTTTCGTTCTTTATACTGAAAGAGCTTCAGTCGATACTGCTGCCGCTTTTTATGGCGATAATCATATCGTTCCTCTTCGAACCGTTTTACAAATGGATGAAATCGAAGAAAGTGCCTTCTGCGGTAGCGATAGTAATAATCGTAGTTACCATACTTATCATTGCAAACCTGTCGAGTGTTTTCATTTACACGAGCATAATATCATTTAACGACGAACTACCAAAATACGTACAGAAAAGCGAACAGATAATAAAATCGTCTGACGCTTTTATACAATCGCTTGGCGTATCTCCTTCATACAAGAAATCAATTGACGTAACAAAGATGCTTAACGGGGAGAAGATAGCGGGAATAGTAGGCGGATTAATATCAGGCATTGCCGGGCTCTTCACGAATTTTATACTCATACTTATTTACGTAATATTTCTCTTAACAGAATTTGGCAGCATAAAGAAGCGCGTACAAAAAGCTTTCAATTCCGACAGGGCAATAAAAGTTAACGAAACGCTGAACGATATACTCAGCGATGTGAGGAAATACATAGTCGGGAAGACGCTGATAAACCTCGCACACGCGATGACGGTATTGATAGTATTCTGGATATTCGGTCTTGACTTTGCGCTGATATGGGGACTGCTGACTTTCATACTTGCATACATCCCAAACATCGGCTCATTAATAGCAACGGTATTGCCGTTCCTGACTGCGCTGATGCAGTACGATAATATATTTACGCCTTTGATACTTCTTGCGATAATGGCAGTATCGGGGAGCATGTACGGAAACATAGTAGAGCCGAAGATACTCGGCGACAAACTGAACCTGAGTCCGATACTTCTTTTATTCTCTTTAATATTCTGGGGATATCTATGGGGAATAGTAGGTATGATATTATCCGTGCCCGTGATGAGTATGATAAAGATAGTGCTGAGCAAGTTTGAATCGACAAGACCTATATCGATATTGATGTCGTATGAAGTGAGTGACGGTAAGAACAAAGACCAGACGGAGATAGAGTTTAAGGATTAAACAGGAAAAGATTTTTTCACCACAGAGCTCACTGAGAGCACAGAGCTTTGAAAAAATTATAAATTGTTTATCCCTTTAGGGATATGGAGTTTTAAATTCTCTGTGTGCTCTGTGTACTCTGTGGTAAAAGAACATTGAATAAGCTCTTTAGTATAAATAATATTTTTAAATACATAAATAAATAATCTAAAAAAGAAAGGTCCTCAATGACTAAGAACAAAAAGCTTTTAGCCTGGGTTGACGAAGTCGCAAAAATGACGCAGCCCGACAAAATTCACTGGTGCGACGGCTCCGAAGAAGAAAACAATATGTTAATCAAAGGTTATGTTGACAGTGGTGTCTTCACTCCTATCCCAAAACGCCCAAACTCTTACTGGGTAGTATCAGACCCGAAAGACGTTGCACGCGTTGAAGACAGAACCTACATCTGTTCTGAAAAAGAAATCGATGCCGGTCCTACAAACCACTGGATGGACCCGAAAGAAATGAAAGGCATTCTCACAGGACTCTTCACAGGCTGCATGAAAGGCCGCACGATGTACGTCATTCCATTCTCAATGGGACCTCTCGGCTCAAAAATTTCACACATCGGAATTGAAATCACAGACTCGCCATACGTCGTAATCAATATGCGCATCATGACACGTATGGGAAAAGCAGTACTGGATGTACTCGGCGACGGCGAATTCGTTCCTTGCCTGCATTCAATCGGCTATCCTTTAACAGACGGCAAAAAAGACGTTGCATGGCCTTGCAATGAAACAAAGTACATCTGCCATTTCCCTGAAGAGCGCGCCATCTGGTCGTTCGGTTCGGGATACGGCGGCAATGCCTTACTCGGAAAAAAATGTTTTGCACTCCGCATAGCATCAGTCCTCGCACACGACGAAGGCTGGCTTGCAGAGCATATGTTAATACTCGGTCTCACTCCGCCAAACGGAGAAAAGAAATACATCGCAGCAGCATTCCCGTCTGCCTGCGGAAAAACAAACCTTGCAATGCTCACACCTTCCATCCCTGGATGGAAAGTAGAAACAGTCGGAGACGACATCGCCTGGATGAAATTCGGCGAAGACGGACGCCTCTACGCAATCAATCCTGAATACGGATTCTTCGGCGTTGCTCCGGGAACATCAATGAAGACAAACGCAAACGCAATGCTTTCCTGCGAGTCAAACTCCATCTTCACGAACGTAGCATTCACAGACGACGGAGACGTATGGTGGGAAGGAATGACAGACGAAAAACCTGCACACTTAATAGACTGGAACAAAAACGACTGGACACCCGAATCAGGCAAACCATCGTCGCATCCGAATTCACGTTTCACGGCACCCGCAAAACAGTGCCCTGTAATCGACGCTGCATGGGAAGACCCAAAAGGCGTTCCTATCAGTGCATTCTTCTTCGGCGGACGCAGAGGAAGTTTCGTACCCCTTATCAACGAAGCCTACGACTGGAATCACGGAGTATATATGGGTTCTGCCTGTGCCTCCGAAACCACTGCAGCAGCAGCCGGAGCAGTCGGAACACTCCGCCACGACCCATTCGCAATGCTTCCATTCTGCGGATACAACATGGGCGACTACTTCAAACACTGGATAGAAATCGGAAAGAAATCATCACCCGATAAACTGCCGAAAATATTCTTCGTAAACTGGTTCCGCAAAAACGAAGCAGGCAAATTCATCTGGCCCGGATACGGCGACAACATCCGTGCACTCAAATGGGCAATCGAAAGAGTAAACGGCACAGGAAAATTTGTCGACACACCAATCGGCAGACTCCCCGAAGCAAACGCAATCGATATGGACGGACTCGACATCTCAGCCGACGACTTCAAGAAACTCTTCGAAATCAAAAAAGAAGACGGACTTGCAGAAGTAGCCGAAATGCGCGAATACTACAAAAAGTTTGGCGACAGACTTCCAAAAGAACTGTCAGTAGAACTCGACAAGATAGAAGAAAGATTAAAGAAATAATAATATTATCCTCTAATGTGTCCCCCTCTAGAGGGGGACCAAAGGGGCTCGTTATTTAGAATTTATATTTTAATTATATGTCAAGGAAAAGAAATAACATTGAACTACCACTTTATCATGAATTAATGATCCCAATTCTTAAAGCATTAATTGAACTCGGAGGTTCTGGTACTATTGAAGAGATTAATGAAAAAGTATATGTAATCGCAAATATAAAGGAAGAGGTTCTGGAAATTATTCACAGTGAAAGAAGTAATGATAGTGAAGTAGATTACAGATTAGCATGGGCAAGAACATACTTAAAAGCTTTTGGTCTGATAAATAACTCTAAAAGAGGAGTCTGGGCATTAGTTAATTCTAATATCAAACCCGATGAAATTAAACCTGATGAAGTTGTAACATTTGTACGTGAAAAATTAAAATCTAAAACGCCTAAAAAATCTATTAAAGAAGTTGAGGAAGAAATTGTTGAAGAAGATAATGATGATTTTGATGATTGGAAAGGAAATCTATTAAGTGTCCTCCAGAATATTTCTCCTAGTGCTTTTGAAAGATTAGTACAAAGGATTCTAAGAGAAAGTGGATTTACACAAGTTGAAGTTACTGGAAAAACTGGTGATGGTGGGATTGATGGAAAAGGAATAATAAGATTAAGTGGATTAATCAGTTTTCATGTTATTTTTCAATGTAAAAGATATAAAGGTATGGTTACACCTAGTCAATTAAGAGACTTCAGAGGGGCTATGCAAGGTAGAGCAGACAAAGGTATTTTTATTACAACTGGTAACTTCACACGTGAAGCAATCAAAGAAGCTACAAGAGACGGTGCCCCACCAATAGATTTAATTGACGGAGAGAAACTATGCGATATCTTAAAAGAACTCAAATTAGGCATTCAATCAGAATTAATTGAGAAAGTAATCATCCAAGAAGATTGGTATAATTCTTTTTAAATATTAATATTAAATCATGAGTTACTTAATGGTTACAAATTGGAATAATACTTTTGATAGAAAAGGTGAATTTGAAACGTATTATCCTATTACTTATATAAAAGATGGTATCAACGCAAATAATATTATTGATAATTCTGATTGTTTATTTGTCAATAATAAGTTTAAGACTTCTTTTAAGGGAGTATTGCTGAAAGTAACTAAAATTATCAATAATAGACTTTATTTTAAATATAGATTGGACTGTGAAGTTCAATACGATACTAAGTATGATACATCTATAAGTGGATGGTATCTCTTAAATAAAGATGTTTCACATAAATTAATTATTCAACCTGATATTATGGAAGAAGATAATTATTCTGCGACTTTAGACGTTATTATTGGTAAAGTATATGACCTTATTAAAGATTTTAGAACAGATGAAAATGATGCAAGTGTTATCATTACAAAAGAAAGAATTATAAAATGGATAAATCAATTTGACAAGGATGACCATATATTTTTACTGAATGAACTCTTAGAGATTTTTTCTAAAAGGTATTATTCTAAAGCAAGTATAGAAGATTTATTAGTTGCGATGATAGAAAGTTTATGTGCTAAATATGAGTATTCTGATAAAAGTGCATTCTTATATGATGCTGTATTTCTAGATTTGCAATCTAATGGAAAAAGTCAAAAAGTTTTGTTGAAAATACTTGGTGGTATCTTAAAGAATAAATATTCTTTTGATATTAACGATTGTGGAAAAAATGGAAAGAAGTATTTCATTTATTTAGATGATATACTATGTACTGGAAATACTTTATTCCAAAATATTAAAGATTGGTCAAGTGAAAAATACAATACTAAATTTACAAATAAAGAGGCAATTAAAAATAATTTAGCAAAATTAGTTTTCGTTTATATCTTTAATCATATTAAGAATTGTAATAAGAAATTAAACGAGTTTGAGATTAAAATTGACGAGACATTCTCAAATAATATTGATGTTATGAATAGAATTTACATTCAAAATTTAGAAAGTGATTCGAAATCAGCATTGGATATTGTATTACCCTTAAATAACCCAAAAGATAAATTTGTTGAAGAATATAGGAAAAGCATTGTTGAGCAAGTAAACGAGTATATTGATGGAAAATATTCTGTTAATGATGAGTTTTATAGACCTGACGGAATGCCAAAAAGTGAAATATTATTTACTTCAAAAGAGAATAGGGATAGATTTGAAAATATAATATTGAAAAAAGGGATTGAAATATTGAAGAAAGCTAATATTTCGAAAATAAATGTACGTTCTTTAGGTTTTGCTTTACCGTCACATAAAAATTTTGGGTTTGGTACTTTATGTTTTACATGGAGGAATGTTCCTAATAATACACCTTTAGTCTTTTGGTATAAGGGAGGTGGCTTTTTCCCGTTGTTTGTAAAACGATAAACCATTTAACTAAAAAATATGTTTTTTATATAGATGAATGCAAATAACATAAAATATCAAGAGAGAGTATATAATTATTCGGATTCTTGCGTTTTTAGAAAAACCAAGGAACTCAACGGGGGCTTATCTAATATGGCTTCTGGTTATCCAATTAAAATTAATGGAGTAAGAATATTGACCTCTGAAGCTCTTTACCAAGCATGTAGATTCCCGCATCTTCCGGAGATTCAATCTAAAATAATTCAAGAGAAGAGTCCGATGAGTGCTAAAATGGTAAGCAAACCTTATAGGGACAACTCAAGAAAAGATTGGGACAACGTAAGACTTGAAATTATGTATTGGTGTTTACGGGTTAAATTAGCTCAGAATTTTTTTACATTTGGAAGGTTATTAGAATCTACATTTGACAAATCAATAGTCGAAGATAGTAGAAAAGATAGATTTTGGGGAGCGGTTAAAGATAAGGATAACGACACATTAATAGGTGTTAATGCTTTAGGTAGATATTTGATGAAATTAAGGCAAGAGTATAATTCAGAGTGCAGATATGATTTGTTATATGTTGAACCATTAAAAATCCCAGACTTTATGTTGTACAATGAACCTATTCAAATAGTAGACGAAAGACTAAATTTTACTAATAGTCTTTTAAAGAGATGGAATTTGCATCATATCGAAGAGTATGTAGCTGAAGTAAATAGAAGTAATTCTTTATCAATAATTGAAGTTGTTCCTGAAATTCAAGAATCAATCGTAAAGCCGAAAGAAAATGCGAAAAGGAAATCATCTGTAAAATCGAAAACAGTGAGAATAAAACCAACTAAGAAACTAAGCGATGAAGATAAATTATCACTTTTTAATGTTGCAGAATAAAAGTTATTCAATTTGTATTCGATAATGCAATTTCACAATTCTCTTGAAATCAAATAATATCAATCATTCGCCCACCGACACAATCATCTGCTGGCTAAAGCAGAAGAGGGATTTATCTTTACTCCTTTTAGAGGGCTGGTACAGAATTCCTGTCTCAACAAAACTTGACAACCTGTCGAAAGTGAAATATCTTGGTTTTTATCAGCCGCATATTTTAGGTAAATACGGCGGGACAATTTCTCACTATGCAACAATTGACAGGATGGAAGTGAAAAAAAGGATAGAGCTTTTCCCAAATAACACACGTCATCCAAAAGCAAACGATGATTATTATAAAATTTATGTAAAAGATATAAATGTTATTCAGAATCCTTTGATGTGCAAACGCAAAAGAGCAAATTATTTTATTAACACAACTCTCGAAAAACTTCTGAACGCTGAAGAGTTTAATGACATCTTCAACGAAAGCCCCCTCGAAGATATTGTCTGGAACGGTATGAAAGAACATAACATCTCTGCCGAAAGACAGTACTTCATCAATGCCGGAAAAAATATGTACTGTCTCGACTTTGCCGCCTTCTGCAAAAACGGCTCACTCAACATCGAATGCGACGGCGACTCTTATCACATCGGAAAAGAAAAAGCCATCAGGGATAACCACCGTGAAAAGACAGTTGTGATTACAATGCTGGAGCATTGTAATCAGAGGCTGGTCAATCCTTCGATATTCCACGTCGCAGTTACAGGATGCGGATGAGTGCATAGCAGAGATAAGAGAATCTATAGAGAGGAAGGGCGGGGGAGTGGTATGATTTATTGGTATGTTGATAAGCAGAACGTGTGATATATTACGTTAGACGCAGGAGCGCGTGATATGATACGTTACTACGCTAGAGCGTGATTATGATACGTTACTACGCTAGAGCGTGATATGATACGTTACCACGCTAGAGCGTGATATGATACGTTACCACGCTAGAGCGTGGTAACGAGGGGTGTGTGAGATATCGTTTGTTACTATACTGGCATTTGTGATAAATTACATTAGACGCAGGAGTCCGCCACGGCGGATAACGAGGGAGTGTGATTTTAGTGTTTTAGTTTTAATTTCTTATACATACTTTTTTCTCGTAACTACGCTCCGGCGTAGTTACGCAAACAGAATTGAATTATGCGAAGCAGGTATAA
This sequence comes from uncultured Ignavibacteriota bacterium, assembly GCA_903901375.1. Classification (GTDB taxonomy): domain Bacteria; phylum Bacteroidota; class Ignavibacteria; order Tepidaquicellales; family Tepidaquicellaceae; genus CAIKZJ01. Next base: position 1,253 of record CAIUQV010000110.1, on the reverse strand, counting down.
AATATGTAATCCAGGTAATACACATTTCATTACATCTTCTATTATAAAATGGACAAAAATATTCACAACCGAAAAGTATATTAATATATTAGTTGAAGCTATTAAGTATAATCAGGAAAATAAGGAATTTGAAATATTTGCATATGTAATAATGAAAGACCATTTCCATCTTATTTGTCGAGCGGAAAAACTGAAGAATATTGTTTCTTCGATTAAAAGTTATTCAGCTAAAATGATAATTAAACAATTAAAAGAAGATGGTAAAACAAGGACACTAAAGATTTTTGAGGAAAATAAAATTCCGGGTAAGACGGACAGGCAATATCAGGTATGGCAGGAGGGATATCATCCGCAGGTGATTGTCGGTGATAGTATGTTTTTGCAGAAAATGAATTATATACATTTTAATCCTGTGAGGGCTGGTTATGCTGATGATATTTTTGAGTGGAAGTACAGTTCTGCCCGGGAGTGTTTTGGAGAAGGTGAAGGAGTGATCAGGATAGACTGGAGATGATTGAGTTATTGCCCTAATCCGTTACTACGCTGGAGCATGTGGTATATTACGTTACCACGCAGGAGCGTGGTAACGAGGAGTGGGTGAGATGTATTACATTACCACGCAGGAGTCCACCACGGCGGATAACGAGAGGGTAGGATATGTATATATTTATGTTGCATCTTTTGGGCTTAAATTGCGTTACCACGCAGGAGCGTGGTAACGAGTGAGTGGGGAGCGTTTGATATTATACGTTACCAGGCAGTTGCGAATGATATGATACGTTAGACGCTGGAGTCTGACACGGGGGATAACGAGGGGGCAGTGAATATACGTGAACTTATTAGTATTGATAGTGTCAGTTTCTAATTGCTATTTTAAAGTAAAAGCATAGGAGAATGTTATGAATAAAATAATTTTAGTATTAATAGTGCTCTTTCTTTCCGGCTGTACAGGTTTAAACAATTCTTCCGATATAAATTCCAAAGACAAATTGTTACTTCAGGCAGTAAAGAACTGGAATGTCGTTTACGACTCCACCAACGGATACAATAAACCTGCGGGAAACTTAGTTGACAACGAAGAGCCCTTCACGCACTACAAAGACGTGAACAGCGTTCCCGACAGACCATCGCCGGAGTATATGCTGTCCGACTTACGCGGAAAACGGCTTAGTACTAACATCTTCAAACTTGTAAGTGAAAAAGGAATGAAGCTTACAGAAGGTGCCGAAGGAAAAATTGTTATATCTCGTCCG